>NZ_JAHC01000021.1 GCF_002924625.1 Petrotoga sibirica DSM 13575
CTTCGTTTTCCATTTCTAATATTTGATATTTTAAGGATGAACTTCCTGAGTTGATCACTAGTATTTTCATTTGAAATCCTCCTATTAATATTTGGTGGATAAAATTTAAAAAAGTACAACCATGAGGACCATGGCTGTACTTTGAATTAAGCTTTGTTAGCGGAACCTAAAAGCTCTAATCTATCTGAAACTACCTTTTTTACGTATTCTTTTGCCGTTTTCATGTATTTTCTAGGATCAAACTCTTTTGAATTGTTATGCAAGAATTCTCTTAATCCAGCAATAAAGGCCATCCTGAGGTCAGTATCAGTATTTACTTTATTTATACCTAATCGTACAGTTTCTTTCAAAATATCTGAGGGGACACCTTTTGACCCTCCAAAATCAGCTCCATAATTTTCAGCTATTTCAACCATTTCTTGTACAACACTTGAAGCACCATGAAGTACCAAAGGCATATTTGTCAATTCTTTAACCTTTTTCAATCTATCATAGTCTAATTTGGCTTCTCCTTTAAACTTAAATGCCCCATGGGAAGTGCCAATGGCTGGAGCTAGAAAATCAACTTGAGTTTCCTCGACAAAGTATTTTGCTTCATCTGGATTAACAAGAACAGATTCAGCTGAAACAACATTATCTTCGATTCCAGCTAACTTTCCCAATTCTGCTTCTACTGAAACACCCACTGCATGAGCTATTCTCACAATATCTTTCGTTGCTTTTATATTTTCTTCCAGTGGTTTATCAGATGCATCTATCATTACAGATGAATAACCAGCTTTTATTGCAGATATTATATGATTAAAATTCTTACCATGGTCTAGGTGCAGAGCAATTGGTATATCTAAGGAATCTGCAAACTCCCTAACCATCTTAACAAACAGACTGGCCCCTCTCAAAGGATCCCCCATGCCAGCATACTTCATTGCACCTTCACTTGTTTCGATTATCAGGGGGGATTTTTTCTCTATTCCTCCTTCCACAATTGCTTGAAGAAACTCGAGATTGTTAATGTTAAATGCTGCGACAGCATAGTACTCTTTATTTGCTTTTTCTAAAATATCTTTTGTGTTTACATAAGGCATACTTTTGTTTCCTCCTTTTTATTGAAATTTTAATGGCTATTAAGTTGTTTCTTTTTCTTTTAATTGTCTTTCTAATACAGCTTTTTCTAATAGTTCTACAATCTGTTTTGCTTCGTTATCAACTTCTTTTTCATTTAAAATTTGTTTAGGGGAAAGAGGTTTCCCATAATAAGCCTCATTGGAATTATCATCCACTCTGGTATAAGCCCCTTCAACAGAAACTCCAGCGTAGAATCCCTTTGTGATAGAATAAGAATATATGGATGCTTGTAATTTATAATCTATATCTGCAGAAAGTTGTCTACCCAACGGTCCAGCGGAAATACCAATAGAACCTCCTAAGGTAAAATTGTTATCCATAAAACCTTCCATCCCATTTTCATTCATTACAACTAAAATTAATCCCGCGGATTGTACTCCTATTTGTGCTCCCCAGCTTAAACCATATATATTTACAAATGATGGACCGTACCATTTACCTGTCTCGCTATCTTTTCTTAATACAATACCCTCACCATACTGACCGCCGATGATATAGCCTAATTTATAAAATGTGGGAAATATTACAATACCTTCTGCCATTTCTACTAGTTGAATAAAAGCGCCACTATCTGGTTTTGATAATAACTCCTCTACAGCGAAACGTGCTTCTTTAACGGTATTTTCAACAGCCGCAAATAGGCTAAATGAAAACAGTAGGGTAATGAGAGTCAACAAAATACTTTTTTTCATTTTTGTTCACCCCCTAAATTTTAGGTTGTTACATTCTTTTGAATCTCTGAAAATTACTTAGTCTAACAAAATTTTTCGCCTTTTTAGTTCTCTTTTTATGCAATTAAATTGCTCTTCGTTTTCTACTTCAATCCTGTGTAGATGAACTCCATTGTTTATTATTGATAAAGGTTTTGAAGTCTTTAATTTTGCTATAAAGTTTTCTACTTCTTCGATGGTATCTACCTCAATCTTACCACTTAGTTCTCCATAAACAGGATGCTCCACCGTTACATCGATTACTCTACCTCCACAGTTTACAATGGTCTTTAACTCATCTTCGATTTGTTCCACGGTATGTTTAACAGCAATCAATTTAATCAATCTATTGTTCTTATTCATTGAATAACCTTTCGGAGAAGATTGTATATCATAACCTTGGGCTTTCAAAATAGCCATATCTTTTACTATTATTTGCCTTGTTACGCCAAATCTTTCAGCAAGTTGTTGCCCTGGTATTGAATCTTTACTTGTAGAAAGAATGTTAAGTATTTTTTTTAGCCTTTCTTGTTTTCTCAAATCAGAAACTCCCTGATACTTTATTTGAGGTTCTTATAAATATTATAACAAATATTTTAAAAGATTAAATGAACAAAGTATTTACTACTAAATAATAATGGCTATGAGTCCGATAGCAAAACAGTAATATGAAAAATATCTCAGTTTTCCAACTAGTACCGTTTTTTTCAGTAGATACAGACCAAGCAAACCAAACACGAAGGCAAACAATCCTCCTAAAATTACCCAAGGAGAAAAAGTAACCTTGTTTATTTCAAAAATACCTGCCCCAAAGGTTACAGGAAGGCTCATCAAAAAGGAATATTTTAGGGCATCTTCCCTTTTTGTTTTCATTAAAAGAGCACCAAACAATGTTGCACCACTTCTAGATATCCCTGGAAATATTGCAAGGGCTTGCATGAGACCTATAATTAAGGCATCAACATAGGCCATCTCTGTTAAACTCTTTTTACCCTTTAGTGTGTCAGAAATTAGTAAAAAGATGGCAGTCACGATTAAAAAAATCCCAATCAATGTGAGAGAAGAAAAGGCTGATTCGATAGAAGCTTCCAAAGTGAAACCTATAAGAGCAGCTGGAATCGAAGAAATAATTAATTTAAGGAATAAAGAGAGTGATTCTTTTTCCCATTTAAAAAGTCCTCTGATCAAATTGACAACTTCTTTCCAAACGAAGATCAATACTGCAAAAAAGGTGGATAAATGTAGAAGAGCGAAATACGGTACATTTGTATCGATGTCCATGAACGATGAAAATATTGCCAGATGTCCAGAGCTGGATACTGGAAGAAATTCGGTTAGACCTTGTACGATTCCTAATATTATTTCTTTCACTTTTTACCTCCTAAGGTATATTTTTATCTAGTACCTTTAGAAACTCTAAAACCTTCTGTTAGCGCTGGACGTTAAGGGGTAAACCCCTTAAGATCCCCGAACGCATTTGCTTCGCAAATGAGAATATGGAAATTGTTTCTAAAGCAACACATCATTTGCAAAGCAAATGAGGGTTTGGATATTACTTTAAAAGCACTACAAACAATGCTTTTTGCATAGATCAGCAAAAAGCGTTTTGCACAAATCAGCAATAAGTTTTTTGCAAAAGGCTGCAAAAGGTAACCCCCTTAAAAACCCCAAATCAAGGTCAAAATCACTAAAAAAACATCGTTTGCACAATGCGGCAAACTTAAAAAGTTTTTTGCATAAAACGACAAAAGGGCTCCACCCTTTAGCCTGCAGCTTTGTATGATTAAGCTTGCTCTTTCAACTTTTCTTTTAGGTATTCTAATGCCAAGATATATCCATAGAACCCTAATCCAGATATGACCCCATCACACGAGGAAGAGGTAACAGAATTTTGTCTAAAACTTTCCCTTGCCATGATATTTGTAAGATGGACCTCCACTTTTGGCACATTTACAATTTCTAGGGCATCTCTTATCGCATAAGAATAATGGGTATAAGCACCTGGATTGATTATTAAAGCTTCAAAATCCGATTTTTGAATTCTGTCGATGATTTGACCTTCAGAGTTAGATTGAAAAAATCCCACATCTATACTATTATTTTGAGCAAAATGGTTTATCTGATTTTTTAAATCTTCGTAGGTTTCTGTACCATAGATATCTTTAGGGCGTTTCCCTAACATATTCAAGTTAGGACCGTTTATTATTAGAATCAAAAGGTTTCACCTTCCTTTAGCTTGATTTCTTCTATTATAATATTTCCTGGAGCTTTTAAAATCGGCATCTTTATTTTTTGATTTGCTCCTAGTTTTTTATCATTTGATACATAATGATATATGTCTCTTTCTTCTATTTGAATGTTTCTAACTTTTTGAGGGACAAGAGTTTCTAATGTATCTTTTATTTCTAGATAGTCTTTTTCTTGCAGATATTTTTTCTTGTAAAAAAATTCTATTTCTTTTATCAAACCCCATCCTACGGATAAGCCATGTGCGATTCCTGTAGCAGCTTCAAAGGCGTGACCTAAAGTGTGTCCAAGATTTAAACAACTTCTCAGCCCCGTATCTTTGAAGTCTCGTTCCACTATATGGAGTTTTTCTTCAATGGATCTCTTAATAAAAAAAGATAATTTATCTAGATTCCTGTTAAGTATTTCGTGCAAATTCTCTTTAAAAAATTCATAAAATTCACTCCCCGAGATCAATGCCATTTTATAACCTTCGATTAACCCTTCTATGAATGTTTCCTCATCTAAGGATAATAAAGAGAGTGGGTCTATCACAACTTCTTTGGGTAGGTTTATTGTTCCAACAACATTTTTATATTTTTTGAAATCTATTCCATTTTTTCCGCCTATTGAAGCATCGATCTGAGAAAGAAGTGTGGTAGGGTAAAACGAAAAATTCATACCTCTTTTGTAAGTGGAACCAACAAAACCTGTAAAATCGGTTATAGTTCCTCCACCAATCCCAAGAAGAAGATTGTCTCTAGAGACATTGTTTTCAAGGAGGTATTCGTAAGCCTTTATTACAAAAGAAATGTCTTTTGTTTTTTCTCCGTTCGGTAAGACAAGTTTTTTCTTTGGCAGGTATTCTCCATATAGTTCATTGACCTTTTCGCTGGTAAAAACCATTGAATCTGGTGGAAGAAACTTCAGACTTTCTGCATTTATTGATACTTTTTGGAAAGATGAATCTATTTCAAAATGGTTTTTAATATCGTATTGGTAGAGGATTTTAGCAACCGATTCCCATTCAGTCAAATTTGTAATATCAACCGTTTTGAATTGTTCATACAACTCTTTTCTATCTTTGTAGATCTTTATAATATTTTCTTTGTTGTTTGCCAGAAGGGGTCTATTTTCTAAGCTTACACGCTCTTTAAGCTTTTCAGGAGCAACTTTCAGATATATGGCATTTTCTTTTTTCAACATAGCTCTATTTTTAGCGCTTAAGATTATTCCTCCTCCAGTTGATACAACTAGGAATTGAGTGTTTTCAGCTAATTTTTCGAGGATAGCACTTTCCAGTTTTCTGAAGTATTCTTCACCGTATTTTTCAAAGATATCTTTTATTTTTTGATTTTCATTTTTTTCAATTTCATCATCTATGTCGATATGGGGTATGGAAAGTACTTTTGAAATCTTTTTTGCAAGGGTCGTCTTACCTGATCCCATCATTCCTACCAAGAAGATTTTCATTGAATATCACCTTATTTCTTGAAGTATCTATCTTTTATAAGTTCGATGTTGTCGTTTCCAAATCCGTCTATAATTTCTTCCATTAATATAATAGCCAGAGTGCATTCTGTTATTACAGTCGCAGCGGGAATAATAACAGAATCAGATCTTATGTAAGGCGCTTCTTTTGATTCTCTGGTTTCAAGATCAACAGAAGGAAGAGGATTTGCAAGTGTAGAAATAGGTTTGAAGTACGTAGTGACAACTATATTTTCCCCATTTGTTATCCCGGATTCTATGCCACCTGCGTAATTCTTTGTTCTGTGTATAACCCCATCTTCAACTTTGAAAGGATCTTGGAATTCAGATCCGGGTATACTCACATCTTCTTTGCCTATAAAAACTCCTTTCACGGAAGGGATCGACATGAAATATTTTCCTATTTTTGAATCAACTCTGTTCAAAACATCGGCGTAACTTCCCAGTCCAGGTTTCACATTTGTGGCGAATGTTTTTACACTACCTCCCAAGGTGGTTGCTTTTTTTAAAGCATTTTCTTTAATTTCTTCTATCATTTTCACAGAAATATCTTCAAAAGGGCATTGAACTTCTGATTCATTCCTTTTTTGGATGTAGTAGTGGAAATCTTTTTGAATATCTTCAAACCTTTCTTCTTCAACACTAACTTTTCCAATCGATTTTACAAAACTGAATGTGTTTATATCGAAATTTTCAAGAAATTGTTTAGCAACACTCCCTGTCGCGGTGAGTACACTTGTCCAACGCGCACTGTTTCTTTCAGTGTATATATTCAAATCATCTAATCTGTATTTATACCAACATGAATAATCTCCGTGCCCAGGTCTTGGCACATGTCTTTCTTTTTTGATAGGATTTTTTGCTTTGTTGTTTACAATTAAAACCAAAGGGGCGCCTGTTGTTATTCCTTCCCATAATCCGGAAACGATTGTTACTTCATCTTTTTCTAATTTCATCCTGTTTCCACGACCGTATCCCAACTGTCTCCTTCTTAGGTCTGTATTTATTTTTTCTATATCTATTTTTAACCCTGCTGGTATTTCTTCTATTAGTCCAATCATCTGTGGACCATGTGAATCTCCTGCTATCTTTACTTGCATTTTATTCACCTCTAGAAAAAGATTTGAAGGCTTCATCGAATGTTTCTGGTTTATAAATATCCCATATCTTCAAATTTTCAACCGCCTGGTGGTACCAAAAGGTTCGGCCATCTATGCATTTGATATTGTTTTCTTTTGCAATCTTTTGGAGAGGGGTATTATTGTAAACAATATCGTAAATTAAGGATAGATTAGTAAAATCTTTAACTTCTAAATTAAATGATTCTCCGAACATTCCAATAGAAGTGGCGTTTATGAAAGTTTTAGAACTACGGATTAGGCTTTGTAGGTGGTTAAAAGATTCAATTTTTATATCTATTTTTGACATGAAAATCTTTCTTAATTTTTCTGCTTTTTCAACCGTTCGATTTACAAGAAACAACTTTTTTATACCCATTTTGTACAAAGAGTAGATGATGGATTTACTCGCACCACCCGCTCCAACTAATAGGATTGGTTCTTGCAGAACAGATTTTTTTAAAGAGTTATAAAAACCTTTCCAATCCGTATTGTAACCTTTATTGTTGAAAATACAGTTAACGGCATTTATTTCTTTGGCTTCTTCCACAGGTTCGACGTACTTAATCACCTTTTCTTTGAAAGGAACCGTTACATTGAGTCCATCGTAAGATTCAATATATTTGTTAATTTCATCATCAAAATTATCAGGGACTATAACAATATCTTCATATACAGCATCGATATTAGCTTTTTTAAAATATTTATTAAAAACCTTTTTTGATAAACTTTCTTTGGGTGGGTATTCTAATAGTCCAAATTTTTCCATCATTTACTCCTTATTTTCTCAAAAATCTCTGTAAATTCAGGGAAAGATATATTCACGCACTCGAAGTTATTAATTTTTATAGGATTATCTGCTATCAAACCGGCTATAGCAAGTGACATGGCTATTCTATGATCGTTGTAACTTTCACAAGTGCAGTTCCCTCGTATTTTTTGACTTCCAATTATATCAAAACCGTCTTCTTTTTCTAAAACGTCTATGCCCAATTTTTTTAATTCTTTGGTGATTGTCTTTATTCTGTCTGTTTCTTTGTAACGTAATTCTTTTGCATCTTTTATTGATGTTTTTCCGTTTGCTTGGGTAGCAGCTATCGCCAATATAGGGATTTCATCGATAATCGAAGGAATCATCTCACCTTTTATTTCAGTACCTTTTAACGAACTACTTTTTACGAGTAAGTCTCCAACTGGTTCATTGTTTAATGTTTTTTCGTTGATAATCTTTATATCCGCTCCCATCATCTTTAACACGGATAATATACCCGTTCTGGTTGGGTTGGTTCCCACATTTTTTATTAACAGTGTCGAGTTTTTGGTTATAAGGGCTGCAACTATAAAAAAAGATGCAGAAGATATATCACCTGGCACGAAGAACTCCTGTCCTTTGAGCTTGTTAGTAAGACCTTGAATAACAACGGTTGTATCCTTTTGAATAATATCAGCGCCAAAATATTTTAACATTCTTTCCGTATGATCACGAGATCTGGCAGGTTCTATTACTTTAGTTTCTCCTTTTGCATACAAACCCGCCAACAAAATTGCAGATTTAACTTGAGCACTTGCAACAGGCGTTTTATAAACGATAGGAGATATATCTTTTGTTCCCAATATAGTTATGGGAGCAAGCTCACCATTTTTCCTTGCATAAAAACGCCCCCCCATTTTGCTTAATGGATCTATGACTCTTTTCATAGGCCTTCCTCTCAAAGAGTCGTCCCCTGTAATTACACTGTAAAAATTTTGAGCCGATAATACACCCATCATTAAGCGCATTGTTGTACCAGAGTTTTTTGCATTTAGAACGTTCGAAGGTTCAACGAAATTATCCTTTCCGTTTCCTTCTACGATTATCTCGCTTTTGTCAATATGTTTAATATTGGCGCCTATTGAATTTAATATATTTAAAGTGCTTAAGGTATCTTCAGAACTTAAAAAGTTGTGTATTTTTGTCTCGCCTTCAGCAATTGAACCAATTATGAGTGCCCTATGAGATATTGATTTATCACCTGGTAGGGTGATTTCCGCATTTATATTTTCTGTTGGAATTACTTCAAAATTCATCTTTTCCTCCTCTTATTGCTTTTAGAAATTTTAAAAGCTTGTTTTAGCGCCCTTTCACCCCGCTCCCCGCCCATAAGGATAAAAAAGACTTTGTCCCTTTCAACCTGTACCCCACCCATAAGGTTAAAAGGTCTTTGCCATTTGCCCTGTAGCACACCCATTACCCTCAAAATCCAAAATTACTGATTTTGATTAAATCATCTTTTATTTCGTTGTATTTATCTTCGATTAAATTCTTCTTGAAGACCTTTAACTCTTTTTCGAAATTCTCTATTGCGGTGAGTATATTATTTTTATTCTGTTTGAATATGTCGATCCACATTAGGGGATCGCTTTTCGACAGCCTTGTGGTGTCTTTAAAGCCAGTCCCGACTAATTTTAGATAATTTTCATTATCTTCTTTTAAATCCATGAGAGTTTTTACTAGATAATAAGAAATAACCTGTGGCAAATGGCTTGTTACTGATAGAATTTCATCGTGAGTTTTAGCATCTATTATTATTGGAATGGCTTCGATCTTTGTGATCAACCTTTCAAACTTATTAAAATACATCTGGTCACAATTTGCACTTTTTATCAATATATATTTTTTCCCCTTGAATAAATCCGATTTTGCATTTAGGGGACCTGATCTTTCGGATCCTGCCAAAGGATGACCACCTATAAAATTGATCTTTTTGTTTTTAAAACTATCAAATAACCGCATAATTTTAAGTTTAGTACTTCCAACATCAGTTACAACGGTATCTTCTTTTATTAGATCAATTGTATCACGTAAAATTATGTTTATGCTTTCTACTGGGGTTGCAAAAATTATTAAATCTGCTTTTGAAATATCTGATATTTTTGCAGGTTCATCTATAACTCCTAAATTTAAAGCTACTTTTAAATTATCATTATCGATATCGTATCCAATGATATTACTTATTTCTTTAGTTTCTTTAAATGCTAAAGCTAATGAAGTTCCAATTAAACCAGTGCCGATGATTATCGCGGTGTCAAATAACATTAATCGTACCTCCAATAACAATGTAGTTTGTTTGCTAAGCTAAGACTTTGCTATCTATGTCTAATATTGCTTTTATTTGGTCCATTAATTCACTGAATTGCTCAAAATTCAAAGATTGTTTGCCGTCGGAAAGGGCGTTTTGAGGATCCGGATGGACTTCTATTATTAAACCATCTGCACCAGCGGCTACAGCAGCTTTAGATAGAGGAGCGATGTATCTCCAATCTCCACTAGCGTGACTAGGGTCGATTATAATAGGTAAATGGCTGTATCTTTTAATTACGGGTATTGCACTGATGTCCAAGGTATTTCTCGTTTCATCCGTAAATGTCCTAATTCCTCTTTCACACAGTATAACCTGGCTGTTCCCTTCAGAAATGATATATTCGGCTGCCATTAAAAATTCTTTGTACGTAGCAGATAAACCTCTTTTGAGTAAAACTGGTTTATCCAGCTTACCTAATTCTTTTAAAAGTGAAAAATTTTGCATATTTCTGGCACCTATCTGTAAAACATCGGCATATTTTGAAACCAACTCTACCTCTCTGGTATCCATAACTTCTGTAACTATCTTTAAACCAGTTTCTTCTCTTACTTCTTTGAGAATTTTTAACCCTTCTTCTTTTAAGCCTTGGAAAGAATAAGGAGAAGTTCTTGGTTTATAGGCTCCCCCTCTTAGGAATTTAACCCCTTTTTCTTTTAAGAATCGAGCTGTTTCTAAAACCTGTTTTTTGTTTTCAACTGCACAAGGTCCCGCAATTGTTAAAAAATTTTTCCCTCCTATTTTTATTCCTCCTATGTCATAGATTGAATCTTTAGGTTTGAATGTTCTACTCGCTAATTTGAAAGGTTGAGTTATCTCTACAACCCTTTCAACCCCTGGGAAAGTTTCGATATTGTTTAAAATGTATTCCCTGTCACCTTCCCCTACTACTCCAACAATCGTGTGATTTTCACCTTTATCGGGATGAGCTTTAAAGCCTACTTCTTCCACTTTTTCAATAACCTTTCTGACTTCTTCTTCTGTTGCATTTTCTTCCATTACAATCACCACCTGAATTCACCTCCAAATTTTAAAAATATTGTCTTTAGAGATTCTAAAGCTTGTTTTAGCGCCCTTCGCCCCGCTGCCCGCCCGTTAATTTATTTCCCATAGTATTTTAAAAAAAAACAGGTGCCTACTAAAAGAGTAGACACCCATTTTGGAATCTTTGCGGACTATGTTTTTATACGACAAAACAAAGCCACCAAAATGGGTGTCTTGCTAAAATACCAATAGTATTTATTTTTATTTTCGATCGAGATCTTTGTAACCATTTTTGTACTCTCCTCAACTTTCCTTCAAAAATTATTTTATCAGTAAAAAAGATTTTTGTCAACTTAAAAAAGTTTTTTCTTGGTAATTCAAAATTAATGGGTATAAAAGTATACACAGCTGTAAAATAAGATAAATGAATAAGTGCTAAAATTTCTTATGAAATGTGTATTTTAAAAAGCTCATTTATCTAATGAGACGGAGGTGAGTTATCATGTTTTATTCTACACTGTTGTTGTTGATCCCACCATTGATATTGGCTATTTGGGCTCAAAGTAGAGTTAGTAGTGCTTTCAACAAATATTCTCGAGTAAAATCATCAATTGGAGAACCAGGTTATATGTTTGCAAGAAGATTACTTGATTCTGTGGGGTTGTATGACGTTAAAGTCGAAAGAGTAAGTGGTAACTTGACTGATCATTATGATCCTACAAAAAAAATCTTGAGACTTTCTGACTCTACTTATAACAATTCATCTATAGCTGCTTTAGGTGTGGTAGCTCACGAAGCAGGTCACGCCATACAACATGCTAAGGGTTATAAACCTTTAGTTCTAAGGAATCTGGCAGTACCATTGGCAGGTTTTGGTTCCAACATGGCGTGGATTATTTTCTTTGTTGGACTTATTTTTTCTGCCCCTTTCTTACTGAATGCTGGCATTTTCCTGTTTCTTTTCGTGGTTTTGTTTTCAATTATAACGTTGCCGGTTGAGTTCAATGCCAGTAGTAGGGCTTTGAAACTTTTACCCGTTATGGGAATGTCTAAAGAAGAAGTAGTAGGTGCAAAAAAGGTTTTATCAGCCGCTGCATTGACCTATGTAGCAGCTGCGTTGATGGCCATCGCTCAACTTTTGAGAATGCTAGCGTTAGCTAGTTCAAGAAATTAAGGTATATCTCTATGATTTGCAAAAGGTGGATATTGTATGGAAGAGTTCAAGGTGTTGGTTTAAGACATTTTGTAAGAGTGCATGGAGCAAGGCTTCAACTTGAAGGGTATGTTAGAAACTTACCCGATGGTTCGGTTGAGGTTGTTGCCCAAGGCGAAGAAGAAAAAGTTTTGAAACTAAAGAAAATCATCTTACAAGGAAATGGGTTCAGTAAGTTGGAAGATATTCAGGAAGATGATTTCCCTATAGGTAATTATGGAAGTTTACATATAGAGTATTGAACTAAAAATAGAGGCTATTGCCTCTATTTTTTTACCAAACTTTTAAACTTTTTATAAAACTTTTTATTTCTTTAAGCATTTTAACTTTGTCATCGCTGTTTTTATCTATTATTTTTATGAGAGCACTTCCTACTATTATTCCATCAAAATAATCGATAATATTTTTTACCTTTTCTGGGCTATCTATCCCAAAACCGATAGCTAAAGGTATATCAATATACTTTCTCACTCTTTGTGAATACTCTTTCAAATGTTCTATTGGTGCTTGGCTATCGCCTGTTACTCCCATAATAGATACACAGTATAAAAACCCAGAACATACCTTAGATATTTCTTTTAGGCGCTCTTCTGAGGTGTTTGGAGCAACCAGTAAAATAGGATCGATACCGTTTTCTTTTATTTTTGCGTAAAATTCCTCTTCTTCGTCAAAAGGCAAATCTGGAATTATTACCCCAGAGATGCCAGTATTTACTGAGTCTATTATAAAATTGTTGATACCATAATTGAGAATTGAGTTGTAATAACCCATTAAAACGAGTGGGCAAGTAACATCTTCTTTGATTTCATCCAAAGTTTCAAAAATTTTTTTAAGTGTAACCCCATTTTTTAAAGCTTTTTGGCTTGCTTTTTGAATTATTGGCCCATCGGCTAAAGGATCAGAAAAAGGTATTCCTACCTCTATAATATCAACACCATCTTTGTTCAATTCTAAGATAATTTCTTTTGTAGCCTCTAAACTCGGATCTCCGGCTGTTACATAGGTGATTAAAGCCTTGTTACTTTTGAAAACTTCACTTATTTTGCTCATTCTATTACCTTCCTATTAAGCTTTCTATAAGAATCGACATCTTTGTCTCCTCTTCCAGAAAGATTTATCAGCATGATTTTATCTTTATCGAGTGAAGGTGCAATTTTCATAGCGTAAGCGATTGCATGAGAACTTTCAAACGCTGGGATGATTCCCTCCAATTTCGTTAAGAGTTCGAATCCTTTCAATGCTTCTTCATCTGTTATGGATACATACTGTGTTCTTTTTTCATCATGTAGGTAACTATGTTCAGGCCCCACACCAGGATAATCTAAACCTGCAGAGATGGAATATGCCAGTTGAATTTGTCCATCTTCATCTTGTAAAACGTAAGATTTACTCCCGTGAAGCACGCCTACTTTTCCCGCAGTCAAAGAAGCAGCGTGTTGGCCAGTCTCTAATCCCTTTCCTGCAGCTTCCACTCCTATCAATTCAACATCTTTATCTTCTATGAAAGGATAGAATATCCCCATGGCATTACTACCTCCACCAACACATGCAACTATATAGTCTGGTAACCTCCCTTCTTTTTCTAAAATCTGGATTTTAGCTTCATCACCAATAATCCTTTGGAAATCTCTAACTATTTTAGGATATGGATGTGGTCCTACTACTGAGCCTATAACGTAATGAGTGTTTTCAACGTTTGTAACCCAGTCTCTAATAGCTTCATTTATGGCTTCCTTTAAAGTTTGGCTACCGCTGTATACAGGCACTACTTTTGCTCCCAACAGCCTCATTTTGTATACGTTGAGGGCTTGTCTTCTGATATCTTCTGCTCCCATGTAGACTATACATTCCAAACCAAATCTTGCGGCGGCGGTTGCAGTTGCCACACCGTGCTGGCCTGCACCGGTCTCTGCGATTATTCTTTTTTTATTCATTCTTTTTGCGAGTAACACTTGTCCCAAGACGTTATTTATTTTGTGTGCCCCAGTATGGTTTAAATCTTCTCTTTTTAGATATATCTTTGGACCTTTAAGGTATTCGGTGAATCTTTCGGCGAAATATAAAGGGGTAGGCCTCCCGCAATAATCTTTTAACCAACCTTCGTATTCATCGATGAAATCAGGATCTTTTGAATATTTTTCATAAGCTTCTTCCAATTCCTCAAGAGCTGGAATCAATGTCTCTGGAACATATCTACCACCATATTGACCAAAATAAGCCTTTTTTATCAAATTTCATCCTCCTTTTTTATTTTTTGCAAATTTAAAATCTTTTTTAGCTCCCCTTCGCCCAGCAACCCACCCGTTTTAAAATCATCCATTTATTTTTATACTGTTTATTTTGTTAATACTTTCTTTTATTATCCTAATATCTTTTTTACCTGGAAACAATTCGACTTTACTGTTTAGATCAACAGCATTAGGTTTGATTATTTTTATAGCTTCAACTACATTTTCTAGGCCTAAACCACCCGCTAAGATGAATGGTTGTTTTATATCTACCTTTTTTAAAATCTCCCAATTGAAAGTTTGTCCTGTTCCGCCTATCTTTTGCCCAATTTTTGTATCGAATAAAAAGTAATCGACAAAATTACTGTATTTGGAGATCTCTTCTAACGAACTTTCATTTTCAATTTTAATAGCTTTTATTGTTTTTAACTTGCATTTTTTGATTAGATCTACATCTTCTGAACCGTGAAATTGAACGTAATCAAACACTTTACTTCTTTCAATTTTTTCTATTTCTTCTATAGTTGGATTAGCTACAACAGCTACCCTACTTACAAATGGAGGTAACTTTTTAGATATTTCAACAACCTTCGGTAATTCAACTTTCCTCGGACTTTCAGCTAAAATAAAGCCTAAAGCATCTACCCCGGCTTCGGATATGTTAATAGCATCTTCAATGTTAGTGATTCCACAAACTTTTACCCTAATCACTGTAAATTACTCCTTTTTCTGGAAAAAACTCCCCAATCTTTGAAACAGGATCGTTTTCTTTCATTAGAGCTTCTCCAATTAATACCCCATCTACTCCCAAACTTCTAAGATAATCGACATCACTTTTTTCTTTAATCCCGCTTTCTGAAATCACGTAAAAATCCTTTCGTTTATCTAACTTTTCAAGTTCTTCTAGTAATTTTTCTGTGTTTCGTAGATTAACAGAAAAATCATTCAAATCCCTGTTGTTTATTCCCAAGATTTCAGTTTCTGTATCTAAAACCTTTATTAGCTCTTGTTGGTTATGAATTTCGACTATAGTCTCTAAACCTATATCTTTTGATATCCTAAGAAAATCAGAAATCTCTTTTTTTGATAGTATTGAAGCTATGAGTAAAATAACGTTGGCTCCTAGAAATAATGACTGGTAAATTTGTATAGGATCGATTATGAAATCTTTTCTTAAAATGGGAAGATTTGTTTGTCTTCTTAGCCTTTTTAAAATTGCTGTACTACCTTGAAAGTATTTTTCATCAGTTAGGATAGAAATAGCATCTGCGCCACCTTTTATGTATAACTCTAATTGCCTTTGCGAATCAAAATTAGTTGAAATAATCCCTTTACTTGGAGAAGCTTTTTTGATTTCGGCTATTAGAGTTAATTTTCCTTTTTGGAAGGAATCTTTTAAGGATATTTTCTTTTCTTTTAGCTTTGCTACTTCTTCCTTTTTTGTTTCTACTATTTTTTCTAAGTACATTTTTCCCTCCTTTTCAAGAGTTTTTCTTTGTTTTAGAGCCCTTTGCCCCGCAGCCCACCGTTTTTTGTGAGCCACTGTCCAATATTTGTTGGTACTTTTTTGTTCAGCTCAATGCCCTCTTTTCCCAAGAAAATCTAGGAAGTTTTCGCTTGTAAAGATAGAAAGTTAGTAAACTCTACCATCTCTTCCAATTTTGACATTGCTTTTTTGCTGTCAATTATTTCTTGTGCATAAGTGATACCTTCTTCTAAACTGTTGACCTTTTTTGCCACATATAATCCAGCTGCAGAATTTAAAACTACTACGTCCCTTTTTGGCCCCATTTCCCCGTTAAATATGTTTAATATTATTCTTCTATTTTCTTCTGTGCTTCCACCTTGGATCTCTTGTATACTGTATTTTTTTAGCCCTAAATCTTCTGGGTATATTTCTAACTTTTCTATCTTCCCTTCATTTAAAAATGCCACTTTATTCTTACCTGAAAGTGAAAATTCATCTATACCCCCCGCTCCGTGAACAACCATCGCCCTTTTAACTCCCAGGTTGTTCAAAACTTCTGCTATAGGATAAACCAAGTTTGGACCGAATATACCCATTAATTGATATTTTACGTTTGCAGGATTCGTTAAAGGCCCTAATACGTTAAAAATGGTTCTTATTCCTAATTCTTTTCTTGGTACAGCAGCGTGTTTAGTAGCTTTATGAAAATCTTGAGCAAAAAGAAAGGCTATATTTATTTCTTTCAAACATCTTTCAACTGAAGAAGGAGGCAAAGATATATTGACTCCAAGAGCTTCTAAAACATCTGCACTCCCACTTTTACTTGATACAGATCTGTTACCGTGTTTCGCAACAGTTACCCCAGCTGCTGCCAAGATAAAAGCTACAGCGGTTGAAATGTTGAAGGTTCCTTTAGCATCTCCACCTGTTCCACACGTATCCATGAGTTCATCGCTTTCAATATAAATTGATGTTGCTTTTTCCTTCATAACCTTCGCACTTGCTGTGATTTCTTCTACCGTTTCTCCTTTCATATGCAGAGCAACTAAAAAACCAGAAAGTTGACTGTGAGTTACTTTACCTTCCATAATCATCTCCATCGCTTGTTTCATTTCGTCTAGACCGAGATTTTCTCCCTTTACAACTTTTTGAAGATAGTAGTTAAACATAGCTGACACCCCTTTCAACTTTAATATTTATAAAATTCTCTATCAATTTTGGACCCACTGTTGTTAATATAGATTCAGGATGGAACTGTACCCCATATATTTGGTAAGTTTTGTGGCTTAAAGCCATGATTTCTCCGCCTTGTGCAGAAGCAATTATTTTTAATTCTTTCGGGAACATCTCGTTTGACACGATAAGTGAATGGTATCTAGTAGCTTCAAAGGGGCTATCTATACCTTTAAATATATCGTGCTTTTCTTTTATATATATCTTAGAAGTTTTTCCGTGGAATATCTCTTTTGCTCTGACAACCTTTCCATTGAAAGCCTCTGCAATGCACTGATGACCTAAACAGATTCCAAGAATGGGAATAACCCCCTTAAAATACTTAATAATTTCGACGGAAATCCCAGCATCTTTGGGAACACCTGGTCCTGGAGAAATTATTATATGAGAAGGCTTGAGCATTTCGACATCTTTTAAAGTTAGTTTGTCGTTTCTATAAACTAAAACATCATCGAACTCACATGCCGTTTGATAAATGTTGTAAGTGAATGAGTCATAATTGTCTATCAAAAGAATCATCTCAGCAATCCCCCTTTTCTAAAGATTTAAACATCGCCATTGCTTTATTGACTGTTTCATAATACTCATTTTCGCCAATGGAATAAGACACTATCCCAGCACCAGCTTGTATCCTGACTTCATTTTCTTTGCACACCATGGTCCTGATTGCGATACTTGTATCTAAATTTCCTTTTGTATCAATGTATCCCACTACACCGGCATAGATTTCTCTTGGTTCGTCTTCCAATTCATCAATTATTTCAATTGCCCTAATCTTTGGTGCTCCTGATACAGTCCCCGCTGGGAACAAAGATTTTAAAACATCCAGTGAGTTTAAATAATCCTTTTTTAAACCTTCAACTTGAGAATAAATATGCATCACATGTGAGTATTTTTCTATTCCAAAAAATTTTGTCACCTTAACACTTCCTTCTTTACATACCCTGCCTAAATCGTTCCTTGCAAGATCAACCAGCATTATGTGTTCTGCCCTTTCTTTCTCATCACTTAAGAGTTCTTTTTCTATGGCTTCATCTGCTTTAGGAGTTCCCCCCCTTTTTCTTGTACCAGCAAGGGGCCTGGTGATTACTCTTTGTCCTTCAACTTTTACGAGCATTTCTGGAGATGAGCCAATGAGGGTCGCCTCTGGGTAATTTAGATAAAACATGTAAGGTGAAGGGTTTATCCTTCTCAGATTTTCATATATTTCAAAAGGATGTTGCGTTATTTTGCAAGAAAACCTTTGAGATAAGACGATTTGAAAAGCCTCACCGGCGTTTATATAATTCTTTGTTTTTTCTACTTTTTCAATGAATTCTTCTTTACTTGTGTGGTGTTTGATCCTCAATTTGACTTGATCGTTGTTTTTTTCTTCTTTTTTTTGAGTAGGAGTTTTTTTCAAATCTTTTAATATCTGATGATTTTCATGTTTTGCCAAAGAAATTCGACCTTCTATATCTTCTTCTGATCCACTATCAACAACATTTACCAAATACCCCACTTTTTCACTTTGATCTAATATCAACGAGATTCTTGGAAATACTAAGATAGATAGTGGTAAATCTCCATGTTTGAGATCTTTATCCATTTCATTATGGTATATATCTTCCCAAACAGAAATAATCTCATAACTGAAGTATCCGACGAAACTCGCAAATAAATCTGGGATATTTAGAATCCTTTCATATTGAATACTTTTCAACTGTTCCTTTAAAAAAGATATGTAATCTGTACTTTCATCAAAAAAAGTTTTGCCTTTTTCAATAAAATTAAGTTTTGTTTTATTCTTGACTATATAACTTAATTTCACGACTTTTAATGGAGTGATTCCTATTAAGGAATACTTTTTCTCGTTGATTGAAAGATTTTCTAGTATAAAAGAATATGGATTATTTAAAGCAATTTTTTTATAAATTACCGTTGGATCGAAATTTTCCAAGCTTATTTTTTCTATAATTGGTAAAATTGATTGATTTATTACAGACTTTTTTGTATACATATTCCCCTCCTTCTCAGCCTTAATTCTTAGTTTGTGCTTTTTGAAAAAAATAAAAGGAGGTCCTTTTATCCCTTTTTTAATAGGAAAAAGACCTCCTAAATTAAAAAAGGGCATCCCTTCAGGGATGCCCTTTGTTACTTTCTAGGCAGATTCTTAGGGGCACCCCTATCCGAGATGCCACCACCAATTAATTATATTTATTGTATTATTTTCTAACTTAGGTGTTTTTAAGAAAAGATTTTCTTGATCAAACATGCTATTACCCCATTAATATCAATTTAATTTTAGTATAACATACTTTTTTAATCTTGTCAAGTTTTCGCAGGGCGTGTGGGGAGATTGAAAGGTGAATTTGCATCTTTATTGAATATAAAACTTATTCTGGCTGGTACTAGAGAAGGTACTATAACTTTATTAGATAAAGTACGAGGAAGTAAAAATGCCATTAAAAAGCTAGTTGATAAAATAGGAGAAGTAAGGAATAATTTGAAAGATAAAGTTTTAGGAATTGCTCACTGCAATGTTCTTGAGAGAGCTGAGTATATCAAAAAAGAAGCAGCTAAAAGATATAATTTTAGAGATATAATTATTGTGGAAACTGCAGGGATAAGCACAGTCTATGCTAATGAAGGCGGAGTTATACTTGCTTTTTAAAGTGGGTTAAATTTTGGAAAATCCCGCCAATATAGGCAGGGATTATGTTTATATTATTTTTTTGCATTTATCTTTGTTTTACACAGCAAGAATGAATGCCTTTCAAACTTTCTTTCGGTTCTAGATAAGAGATTCTTGATTATAAACTATAAGGGTTTTCTTCGGCATAAAAGGCTGCAGATGCTGCTCCTAAAATACCTGCATCTTCTACTAAAGATGATTGTTCTATGGTATAAGTGTCGACGAAACTGCTCATAACATATTTTTTTGTCATCTCTCTTAATGGAACAAAAAGAGCATCCCCAGCTTTGCTTAATCCCCCGCCTATTATAATTTTTTCGGGGTTGAAGGCATGAACATATCCTCCGATAGCCCTTGCAAGTGCATCAATTGCAAAATTACAAACTACAGTAGCAAGAGGATCGTTTTTTTCGTAAGCTTGAAAAACATGTTTTGATTCAATGTTTTCTTTTTTCCCCGCTAATTTTAAAACAAGGCTATCCGGATATCTATCTAGCAGATTTCTAGCTTCTAGTGCAATATATTTTGCAGAAGAAGTAGCTTCAACACATCCTCTATTACCACATCCGCATTGTGGACCATTTGGTATAACCACAACATGACCCAATTCTGGGGCAAGACCATCTTTCCCCGTTAAAAATATGTTGTTACAAACAACACCTGAACCTATGCCTGTTCCTATGGTTAAAGCGATGAAATCCTGCAAACCCTTTGCTTTTCCAAAATACCATTCTCCCAGTGCAAAGGCATTAGCATCGTTTTCTAAAAAGACGTCAACGTTTATATTTTCTTTTATTAAGCTTACCAATTCAAAATTTCGCCAATTTGGAAAGTTTGGGGAAAATCTCACAATTCCATTTTTTCTATCTATTGAACCTGGTGAACCTATTCCTATTGCAGAAAATTCAGTATTTTCCGTTAAAACTTTTACCGTTTTTGTTATATTAGCTATTACTTGGTCATTTCCCTTTTCCACCTCAGTAGGTCTAGAAATCTTTTTGATTATTCCTTTTTTTTCATCGACTAATCCAGCTTTTATCTCAGTGCCTCCCAAATCGATCCCTACTACTAACATTGCGATCACTCCTTGAAGTGTATTTGCTGTCTTCTAGTATATTTGCTCCCCTTAGCCCCGCAGCCCACCCGTTTAAGGAAGGGATCTACGGCTCCTTAGACTCTATTGGGGGAGGGCTCAGCCCTGTGACTTACCCTGCACAATTATGTCAGAAATATATTATAATAAGTTTATCAATCTATTATATCAAATGTAAAATTAATTATTTAAAAAAAAGATGAAGTTCTACTAAACCTATTTTTTAAAATACAAAAATAAAGGGTGAAGAAAATGGTTTACGCGATTATTGTAGCAGCTGGAGAAGGAAAAAGAGCGGGGTTTAAAATTCCAAAACAATTTGTAAAATTAAATAACAATACAATATTGAGAATCTCGGCTGAAAAATTTCAGCAGTCAAAATTAATAGATAAGTTTCTCGTGGTATCTCATAGAAACTACGTGGATTTAACAGAAAAAGAGGTTCAAACCTTTTCAAAATTTGAGAAAGTAGTAATTGGCGGAAGTAGCAGGCAGGAAAGTGTTTATAATGCACTAATGTATTTGGACAAAAAAGAGAATAAGCCAGATTTTATTTGCATTCATGATGCTGCGAGACCTTTCGTTGATACTAATAAAATAGACGAAAGCATCTACAAAGCAAAAGAAGTAGGTGGGGCTGTTTTGGCAGAAATGGCAGAAAACACCGTTTCTCAAGTCAATAACGGTCGGATTTTAAAAACTTTAGAAAGATCCCAGATTTATCTGCATCATACCCCTCAAACTTTCAATTTTGCTAAATTACTTAAAGCTTATCAAAATGTGGAAAAGATCTTATCTTCTTTCACAGATGACGCATCTATATTTATTCATGCTGGTTATGAAACATCGATTGTGGAAGATCACAAAAATAACATCAAACTAACAAAAAAAGAGGATTTTGAACTAGCTAGATGTTTTTTTGAATTGAATCCTTAATCTAAAAATGTTTCAAAAACCTTGATCCCAATATCTATTACCTCATCGGGAGGCAAAAATTCAGGGTTATGAAGACCGTGGTGTTCACCTTTGGAACTCCCTAACCAACACATTAGTGCAGGATATTTTTTTGATATAAAACCAAAATCCTCACCCGTCATTTTTAGGCCACAGTCAATAAAATTAAATGTTTTTGAGAGTTTAGGAATAAATTTGTCGTATAGCAATGAATCGTTAACGACTTCCGAATAGAAAGACCCTTTGCTTAACGAATAATCAACCCCTGTCATGGTCTTTATCCCTGACAATATATTTTTCATATCTTCGAAATATTTTAGGCTATTTTCGGAATTAACACCTCTGATACTTCCTTCAACATGGGAATTTCCTGGTAGAATGTTGATCGCGCTACCTGCACTTACTTTACCAACGCCGATTACAAAAGGTTCCATGGGATTTTTTGGAAGTTTATCCAGCACATCTAAAAATATGCGAAGGGCGTTTAATGCATTTTTAGATTGATGGGGAAAGGCAAGATGTGAAGAAACACCTTCAAAATCCACAAAGAACTCAAGGGCTGAAGCAAAAAGCGTACCACGCGTTGAAGCGATGGTCCCCAGGGGGAAGTCATCGTTGACGTGTAGAGCGAAAGCCGCTTTTATATTGAATTTATCCAATATTCCACTTTCGATGACCTTTTGGGCTCCACCCTTTGATTCTTCTGCAGGTTGAAATAAAAATATTATATTTTTTTTTACTTTATTTTTTATTACGTTGATAAAAAAGCCATACAAGATAGCAGTATGAACGTCATGACCACATGCGTGCATGTATTCGTTTTTTGATTTGAAATCAACGTTGGTCTTTTCTTTTATATTTAAAGCATCGATATCTGCCCTAAAAAGAAGGTACTCATCGCCACTGCCACCATTATACTCAACAATAAGCCCTGTTTTTAGAGGTCTATGCACGTTAATATCAACATTGTAAAAGGAAGCTGCTTCTTTTACGGTTCTTTCCAATAATTTTGTAGTTTGATACTCTTCAAGAGATAATTCTGGATTCTCATGTATTTTATGTCTCAATTCGTACGGTGAAAGGATCATTTTAAAACCTTCTCTAATTTTACCAATATCTTTTCGATATCGTTATATTCAATATTTAAAGGAGGCAGTAGACGAATCACACTATTATGAAGTACATTCAACAAAAGGCCCTCTTGTAGACCTTTTTCCCTCATTTGAGGGTCCTTTTCTTTTAACTCTATGCCAATCATCAAACCTTTGCCTCGAACTTCTTTTACTTTTTCAAAATTTTTCTCTTTTAAATATTGCATTATGTAATTTCCTTTTTCTTCAACATCCTTCAGAAGAGAAGGGATGTTTTCCACAACGAACCTAGCTCCTGCTAACGCTACAGGGTTTGGAGCAAATGTTGAACCATGTTCTCCTTTTTCAAAAGCCTGAGATAGATTTTCAAGAAATATTGTACCTCCCAAAGGTAAGCCACCACCTATGGATTTCCCGATGGTTACAATATTAGGTGACAACCCAAAATGTTGGTATGAAAAGATTTTTCCTGCTCGTCCAAGCCCAGCTTGAACCTCATCGCAGACTAAAATGAAATTATATTTCCTTTTTAAGTCCTCTATCAAGGATGCGAATTCTAGTTTGATTGACACTATTCCACCAGAGCCGAGAATTGGTTCCACAAAAACAGCCAACGTTTCTTCGCCAAATAAATCGAAGTATTTACTTAAATCTTCTACATCGTTGAACTTAAGTTCTACAGTGTTGGCAAGCAAAGGTTCAAATGGCTCTCTTAGATTTTTAAAACCGTTTATAGAAAGTGCTCCTAACGTTCGACCGTGAAAACCATTTTCGAAATAAACGATTTTATTCCTTTTGTCTGTCGCTCTTTTTTTAATAGCTTTTAAAGCCGCTTCATTTGCCTCTGTTCCCGAATTACTGAAGTAAACGGTACCATTTTTCTCTGTGAAATTAACGAGTTTTTCTGATACGAAAATGGCATCTTCATCGAGAAAAAAATTAGAAGTGTGCATATATCTATCCATCTTTTCTTTCAACGTTTTTAGCAAAGGAGGATAAGAATGCCCAAAACTCATTACTCCTATTCCAGAGAATGTGTCTAAAAATGCGTTACCTGTTTTATCGTAAATGTAAGAACCTTCCGCTCTATCAATTTTTATTGGAAAAGGGTTATAGACTTTTAGTAAGCTCATAAATCAAACTCCTTTGCTAGACTTTCCACAGCTTTTTGTTTATACTCTTTTGGAATCAAACATGAAATTTTTATTTCCGAAGTTGTCACCAAAAATATAGGTACATCTTTTATAGCTTTAAAAAAACGGGAAGCCACCCCTTTTGCCTTTTTCATGCCTATTCCGACTACTGATATTTTGACTAAATCATTTTTAAAATCAATAAAATTCTCATGATCATTTTTAAGAAATGCACTTAAAACTTCTCGGAAATTATCGATCACGCTGTCTACAATACTGAAAGAGATATTGGATTTTTCATTATTTTGTATAATGGATATCATGTCTATGTTGAGATTTTTGCTAGCAGCGATTTCGAAAATTTTATTAATAAAAAAATGATCCGTTGGAAGATTTAAAATAGTGACTTGGATTTGGTTTTCATCCACACTTAAACCTGTTACAACAGGTTCTTCCATATACTCACTGTAATTATCCACTACGTAACTTCCCTCCTCATCAGAAAAAGACGATGCACAGTATAACTCAACATTGAATTTTTTCGCAATTTCTACAGACCTTGAGTGCAATACTTTGGCCCCTAAAGCCGCCATTTCAAGCATTTCATCGTAAGTAACGTACTTTAATTTTTTTGCTTGGGGATAAATCTTTGGATCAACGGTGTAAATACCTGCAAAATTGCTGTATATCTCGCACTTAACGTTTAAAGAAGCTGCTAAAGCAACGGCAGAAGTATCTGAACCACCTCTTCCTAAGGTTGTCAAATCGCCTTCTTCAGTAACACCTTGAAATCCTGTAATAACTAAAACATCGTTGTTTGCAAGATTTTTGTGAATTATCTCCTTGTTTATAGCTTTGATCTGAGCGTCATTGTAATCAGAAGTAGTCAATAAACCTAGTTGAAAGGCATTCAGAGATTTTGATCTGACACCTCTATCGTTCAATATCATAGATAACAAAGAGGCACTGATTTGTTCGCCCGTTGCTAAAAGCATATCCAACTCTCTTGGATTAGGATGCTTGACTGTTTCTTTAGCTAATGCTATCAATCTATTCGTGGTCTCTCCTCTTGCGGAAACCACAACTAATACTTTAAATCCTTCTTCTACCTTGTTACATATTCTCTGGGCAACTTTGTTCAACCTCTCAGAATCTGCAAGAGAGCTTCCTCCATACTTTTGAACTATCAATTTCATATAAACAATTCACCCCGGTAAATTAGGTATGAAATAATTATTTCAATCTTCTAAGTCCTTCTACGAGTTGCGTTTTGGCTTTTGTTTTATCGTCGATCTTCTTAATAAATTTCGCAGGGACTCCCGCTACCACAGAGTATGGTTCTACATCAGAAATTACAACAGAGCCAGCTCCGACTATTGATCCCTGTCCTACTTTCACTCCTTCTAATACAACCGCGTTTGCTCCAATAAGAACATTATCCTCGATCACAACTGGTTGAGCGCTTGGAGGTTCTATTACCCCCGCTACAACAGTTCCTGCCCCAATATGGCAATTTTTACCTATTTGAGCCCTCCCTCCTATAACGACGTTCATATCTATCATCGTGTTTTCTTTAATACTAGCACCTATATTGATAACGGCACCCATCATAATAACACAACCATCGCCTATCTCCACTAGGTCTCTTATTATGGCGCCCGGTTCTATTCTTGCATTGTATTTAGATAAATCTGCCAAAGGGATGGCTGAATTCTTTCTATCCCTTTCTATTCTATAATTACTTATAGAATCTTTATTGTTCTCATAAATTCTTTTGAAATCTTCTTCTTCACAAAACAAGATTCCGAATTTGTCGTTACCATAAAATTCAACATTGGAAAAATCTATTTCTTTAAGGTTACCTTTAAGGTACACCTTTAAAGGATTTTTTTTCTTTGAGTTTGATATTAAATTTATTATTTCTTCGGTGTTCATAATGACCTCCTTTTAACTGTTTTAGCGCCCCTTCGTCCCACTTAAATTACGTCGGTAAAGGTAAAATACCCATTCTTTTTATTTATTACAAACTTTGCCGATTTAAGAACACCTTCTGCGAAGGCTCTTCTTGATAAAGCTCTATGAGAAATACTGAGAACTTCTCCCAAGTTTGCCATGTACAATACATGGTCGCCTGCTACATTCCCGAGTCTTAATGAGCTTATAGGAACATCTTTATTCAAGCTTTCTTTTATCATCTTGGCTGTTCCAGAAGGTTTATCTTTTTTAAATCTATGGTGTGTTTCAACTATCTCAACGTCCCAACCATCGATTTTGTCTTTCAAAATATCTACCATTTTTAAAAATAATTGTATGCCGATTGAAAAGTTGTAGCTTTGAACTACTGGTACCTCTTTAGCTAAAGCCTTTAAAGCTTCAATTTGTTCCTCTTGAAGTCCTGTTGTTCCAATGATCAATGGAACGTTAAATTTTTTCACGTATTCTTCAGTTTTTTCAAAAACTTCAGGAAGTGAAAAATCGATAATAATTTGAGGGTTTTTTTGAAAATACTCACCATCTTTGTCGTATCCCCAGACAAATTCATGGCTCTTCTCTTCAAAGAGGTCTCTTATCTCTTTTCCCATTCTTCCTTTGTATCCGACTATGCCTATCTTCATAAAAGATTCAACCTTTCCATCTCTTCTTTTAAAAGTTTCTCTGTTTCTTGGCTTGCTTTCACCAATGGTAATCTCACGACATTTTCGCATAAGCCCAGTAAAGAAACGGCATATTTGACAGGAATGGGATTAACCTCTTTGAATAAAAGTTTGTTAAGTTTCATAAATTGATTGTTTAATTTTCTAGCCTTTTCTAAATCGTTGTTGAGAATGCTATGGGTTAATTCAACGAAAGGTCTTGGGGCAACATTGGATGCAACCGAGATAAGCCCATCTCCGCCTAAACTCATTATAGGAAGGACTTGATCGTCGTTTCCTGAAAACACCTTAAGAGAATCTGGTTTTATAGAAAATAATTCTCCTATTTGAGCTATATTACCGCTAGCTTCTTTCACTCCAATAACGTTTTTACAGTTTTCGTGAATAGAAACAGCTGTTTCTGGAATTATATTCATGCCGGTTCTCGAAGGAACGTTGTACATTATTATTGGTAAAGTTGTTCTTTCAGAGATGTATTTAAAATATTCTACCAATCCCTTTTGTGTGCTCTTATTATAGTAGGGAGTAACGATTAATAAACCATCAGCTCCAGCACTTTCCGCCATTTTATTGTTTTTCAAAACATGATTCACATTGTTTGTTCCTGTTCCTACAATAACGGGGACCTTTTTATTAACAACTTCTATTAC
Organism: Petrotoga sibirica DSM 13575; assembly: GCF_002924625.1. GTDB lineage: Bacteria > Thermotogota > Thermotogae > Petrotogales > Petrotogaceae > Petrotoga > Petrotoga sibirica. Next base: position 27,165 of record NZ_JAHC01000021.1, read on the forward strand.
TGTGTTGACTATTTTTTCTCTTTCATCTTCTTCAATGGCAGGTGCTTCTCCAGTAGTTCCCAAAACTATTAAACTGTCAACACCGTTATCAAGCTGATATTCAACAAAAGATCTTAGTGAATTATAATCGACGTTTGTTTCTTGGTCGAAAGGTGTGATCATAGCTGTTCCAAGACCAGTAAACATGTGAAATTCCTCCTTTTAAAATTTTATGTCTTTCTTTTTAGCGCTCTTCCCCCGCCCCCCACCCATAAGGAGATGCAGCCTGTCTTACAATAGAATTAGAAATTTAAAGTAGCAAAGTAATCATCCAACGTTTCGGCTCTTCTTATCATTTTGAATTCTCTTTCTTTGGTGAACAAATACTCAGCAGATCTTAATTTTCCGTTATAGTTGAATCCCATGGAGTACCCATGTGCACCTACATCGTGAAAAATTAGTACGTCTCCCCGTTCCAATTTTGGTAATAATCGATCTGTTGCTAGTTTGTCGTTATTTTCGCATAACGATCCCACCACATCGTACATCTCTTTTTCTTCATCAGGGTTTTTGTTTAAAACCGTTATATGATGATACGCCTTATACATAGCAGGTCTCAATAAATTTGCAGAGTTGGCGTCAATTCCAGCATATTTTTTATAGGAATCTTTTATATGCAATACTTTGGTTATTAAGTAGCCATTAGGCCCTGTAATGTATCTTCCATGCTCCATGAATATCTTTGGAGGCTTTAGTCCATTTTTTAATAAAATATTCTCATACAAACTTTTTATTTGTTGTGAAACATAATATATATCAAGTTCCTTCTCTTCGGGTTTATAAGGTATACCAAAACCACCACCGAGATCTATGAATTCAAAATATATTCCTAATTTTTTATGGACTTCTACAGCCGTTTCAAAAAGAAATTGAGCGACTTTTATTATATTTTGAGGGTTCAATTCGTTTGAAATCAGCATCGCATGCAGTCCGAACCTTTGAACCCCATAATCTTTGAGTCTCCTGTATCCTTTTATAAGATCATTTTTTGGCACTCCGAATTTTGATTCCTTTAAATTCCCTATTATCTCGTTTCCAAAATCCCCGCCTGGATTGTACCTGATAGATATCAAATCAGGTAACGTATACTTTTCTTTTAATAAATCGATATGGCTTACATCGTCAAGATTCAATATGGCGTTTAAGGATAAAGCCTTTTCATACTCTTGTAAAGGGGTGTCGTTGGATGTAAAGAGGATCTCGTTTTTTACAAATCCGCTTTTTTCTGCTGCCACTAATTCAGCCATTGAGCTGCAATCGACTCCACAACCTTCTTCTTTTGCGATCTTTAAAATATAGGGATTAGGGGTTGCCTTCACAGCAAAAAATTCTTTGAAATCCGCCCAAGAAAAGGCGTCTTTTAAGGCTCTTATTCTATTTCTTATACCTTCTTCATCGTAGAGATAAAAAGGTGTTTGTACGTTCTTTAAGAGATTATTTATATTTTCCTCTGAAAATGGAAGTTCTTTTTTCAAAACCTGCACCTCAATTCAATTCCCTGTGTTTTTGAAGTATTCTAATTGCATTGGTAGCAGCACCAACTCTTATATTATCCGCTATTACCCACATCAAAAAAGTTTTTTCTTCGATCTTTCTTATTCTAGAGACAAATGTGATATCACTTCCTGCAACTTCTACAGGGGTGATTTTTTCCTCGTTGTACTCGACGTTTGGGGTTGATTCAATATATTTTATAATCTCATCAACGGTAGAATCTATCTTTGTTCTAAAGAAAATGGATTCGGAATGACCGTAGAGAACAGGCACTCTAACGGTAGTTGGAAATATTTTAATCTCTTTATCAGAATAGATTTTTCTGGTTTCGTTTATCATCTTTTCTTCTTCAAAAGTAAACCCATTCTCCATTTTTTCGCCTATCAAAGGTATAACGTTGTTTTTTATAACCTTTGGGAAATGTCTTACTTCGTTTATGCCTTTTTCTTGGTTTAAAAGCTCGGTTATACCCTTGTTTCCAGCACCGGATACTGCCTGGTATGTAGATACAACTATCTCTTTTAAACCTAACTCACGATGGATACCGTTAAGGGCTAAAACCATTTGAATAGTAGAACAGTTAGGGTTCGCAATTATTCCTTTGTAATTTTTCAACAACTCTGCATTAACTTCTGGAACAACAAGTGGGACCTTTTCGTCCATCCTAAATTGTGAAGAATTGTCTATAACAACATTACCTGATTGTTGAGCTATTGGGGCAAATCTTTTTGACACTGAGGCTCCAGCCGAGAAAAAAAGGTAATCAAACTTCTCTTTCATATTTTCTTCTTTTAACTTTTCCACGGTGTATCTTTTAGAACCTACCTCAATCTCCTGCCCTTGAGATCTTTCAGATGCAAACAAACGTAATTCGGAAATTTCATTTATTAGTTTGTATTCTTCAAATAGCTTTAAAAATGTTCTTCCTACCTCACCGGTAGCTCCTACAACTCCAACTTTCAAAAAAAGCACCTCCAAAGATTAAAAAACCTCTCACTGTGGAGAGGTTTAAATAATAAGAAAATATTTTTTCTCATTTTCAGCGGCTCTCCACGTTCTTCACGTGACAGTTATGCAGGTATTCCCCACATACCCAGAAGTTAGAAGATGAGGGTTTTCTTCTCACTTCTTCGGCAACCTCGCCTTTCACTTCTTCTAAATTACCCTCTTTGAAAAGAAGAAGGTACTATTCTCGGTTGCGCCTCCGCTTTATATAATTTAGTTGTTCATAAGATAACATATTCAAATAACACAAATAATAAAACAAAGTTACTTTTCTATTTCGTTTTATATTAAATCTATCATATAAGGTTTTAAAAAATGATGGACAACCGACAAGATTGTTACACTAATAAAGACAGACAAAAATGCATTTAAACTAAAACCGTTTATACTCAAACTCAATGCCGTACCTGCAGCTGGAGGATGTTCTGTATCTATGATAACCATGATAAATGTTGATAGACCTACTGCGAGGGCGTACGATAAATTAGAGAATACAAAATTACTGTTAAGCAAAAGAGAAAAAATAGTTCCGCATATAAATCCTACGGCATGTCCACCCACCAAGTTTCTAGTCTTAGCGACCATACTTTGTGGCATCGCAAAAACTATAAAAGTCGATGCCCCTAAAGAACTGACTATTATGGGCCTGTCTTGAACATTTAAAATCAGAAGTATGAAAAAAATCGTGACGGTAGCCAACAAACTTTGAATAACATACTTCTTCCAATTTTCTTTAAACTTTACAAAAATATTAGAATTTTTGTTCAACTAAAGATCCCCCTTAAAAGACTAAAAGGTTAAAAGGTCTGCCCGAAACCGAACCAAACCTTTCCTTCTAAGTCCTGATCCCATCCATATCCGAAGCCTATTTGTCCAAATAAAGGAATTGTGAACCTTAATCCACCGCCAAAAGACAGGATACCGTCCCCAATAAGGTTACTAACGTCATTTTGAGCACTACCGTAATCAAAATAGGCGATAAGATCTAAAGGAACTTGGCCTGTGGCAAGTTCATAAGCCAACTCGGTGTTGAATAAAAGCACATTTTCTCCTTCCTGTGCGTAAAAATCAGAAGTCCTTACAGAGTACATTCCTCCCACATTGTATTGATAGTGAAGGTTAGAATCGATGTTAGAATTATACACGGTACCTAATTTTAGTCTATTTCCCAAAGTGAATTTATAAAAACTGTAAAACAATTTACCTTCAGTGTTGGCACCAATATAGTAATTGGCATTGCTTGTTTCAACCCCACCGATGCCGTTTATTTGGAAATATTGACCTTTATGTGGTCTAAAAGGGCTGTCTAAACTGTTGTATAGGTACCCGACAGATCCAGAAATTACATTAAGATTGTCTCCCGCTACCAATGTGTAGTTATTGTAGGTAAAAGAACTCGTTATGTAAGAGAAGTCTTGTATACTGTATCTTGGAGCTACAGATAATGACAGATAGTTCGTTGCATCTTCTCCAATGTTCGAATAATACTCTCCATCTTCACTTACCGTATAATGTATGCCAGCACCTAAATCAAGATTGCTACCAGCCAACTTAATAACATTGTAATCGAATCCAACAGAATAGTAATTTCTCAAAGGATTCAAAGATGTGTTAAGAGAAAATGTTTGTCCGTATCCAAAAGGATTTAACCATTGAACCTCTAGCTCGCCCGTAAAACCTTGATACCATTCGGCATCTTCTGGTAAGGTCCAGGTTATACCTCCCATTAATTTTCCTAATTTTTCACTTTCTATGGGGGTTATCTTGAAACCTATTACATCTTCGCCCTGCTGAATGGGCTGTATTATAACGTCTTTAAAAAATCCAGTTCCCATGAAGGATGTATACGTATCTTGTAACTTTTGCTGGTTAAAAACTTCGCCTGGTTTTATCTTAACTAAAGAATCAACTATGTACGGTTGGGTTTTAGCGGTTGCTTCCTGAGTTATTTGGACGTCTCCTACCTTTGGTTCTGTTATTTCAAATATTAACTCCTCATCTTGGTATTTAGGGGTAATTAAGGTGTAAATATATCCGCTGTCATAATAAAGTTTTTGGACGTTATCGTAAGCGTTCAGAATGTCTAAATTATTTACTGGTTCTCCTATTGGGACAAACTTATTTACAACCTCATTCAATCTAAAATCTTCTATACTTTCATTTCCAACAAAAGAGATACTATTTACTGTTACCGGCTCTTGGGAAACAACTTTTCTTAAGTTACCTTCTAAAACAAGTAATAACTCTCCACCTTTGTTCTCTTCTACTTCGGTTACTTCGAAACGCAAATTAGTATTTGCGGAGAAAAACGGTATTTGATTTAACGAGTTCAATATATTTTGAATCTTTTGAAAACTTGGGTAAGTTTCTTTGGCGTTGGGCCTAAGCAAGAAGAATTTATTGTTCCAATCTTTTCTAAAATCAAAACCAATTCTTTTCTTTATGTCTTCTTTATCCAGTTTGGATAACTCCCCCCTTAAGTCTAAATCCCAAAGAGAATACTCTTTAACGATGAAAACCAAAGTATCAGATGAATATTCTTTATTGTTTATCTCTGTTGCTTCTAAGGTGATTCCATCCCCCGTCATTTTTAGATTGGAGTATATATCAACGAATTGATAACCGTTTTTTATATACAAATCTTGTATGTTTTTCATAGAGGTTTGATAATCGTTTAGATTCAATGGAATATTTGTGTTTAAACTGATCGACGAACGAATATTTTTTTTGTCTATCAATTCATTCCCTAAGATCTCAACTTCATAATTTGATACAATAGGATTGGGCTTAAATATGATTTCTAGATTCCCATTATCATCCAAATTGTAAGACACTGAGGTAAAATAACCTAACTTTAATATTTCTTGAAGGGCTAATCTGATATCTACATCCCCAATATAGAAGCCTTCCTGTATACCATAATTTGTTAACACCCTTTCCACATCCGTCGCTGCATAAGATATGTCAACGTTGTAAGAAATGTCGTTTAAAAGGGTTATTGAAAATGCAAATCCTGCGATGAGAAAGACAGCAAATAGAAGAAAATGTTTTTTCATATTAAAACCTCCTAATTTTTTTGTGCTTTGATAAGCCTCTTTGCCCCACTCCCTGCCTTTCTTAGGAAGGGACCAACGGTTCCTAAAACCTAGAAGCTGAAAAAGCGGGGCCCACTATTGAAGCAACTTTAAAAGGTCCCCTTTATACTGATGCTTCAAATAAGCGTCATAACTCCAAGGACAAGTTTTTTGAAAAAATTGCGCCAAAGCCTTAGCGTACTCTTGAATTTCCCATTGTGCGTGTGAAGACGCCCTTAAATCCAAGAAATGCATCAATGCTCTAGCATTGGTAGTTAAATAAAACTCAGTGTATTCCCCTACGGGTAGTATAATACGTGCCATTTCTCTAGCTACACCCATATTTATAAGTTTCTCATAAGCCTCGTAACTTTTTTTGTAAATTTCTTCTAAAACTTCAATTGCTTCATTTTTTAATTTTTCATCATTAACAAGGATACTATTTTGCTTATCTTTTGTGTCCTGCAGCCTTATATGATCCGGGACATAAAACTCGTTGACATTTTTTGATGTGTATCTTCTACTTATTTCATTGGGAGACATTCCTATCCTATGGCGGAACCATTGCCTAACAACAAAGATGGGTGCTTTAACATGAAATGTAAAAGTGATATGTTCAAAGGGGGAAAGATGTCCATGTTCCATCAAGTAGTCTATGAGTTTTCTATCCCTCTCATCGGTAGATATATCTTTTCCGTGTGAGACTCTGGCAGCCCTAACCGCAGATCTGTCATCTCCCATAATATCAACAAGGGTAACAAAACCTTTATCTAGCACTTTTATACAATTGTTGTCATTAATCATCGTCAATTTCTTTCCTCCTTACTTGCCGTGAGGCTGTCTTCTTTACTCCCAAATCTGAATACAATATAGAATATAGCCAAAATTACTATAAATAAAGTTAACAACGTGGTCAAGAAATGTTTTCCGGAAAGTTTTCTGTCTATAGTGTTCAAAGTTTCTTTTATATCAGAGTTATCCGGATCATACATGAGTGCTTTTGTTAAATAAATTCTTGAAATTGTCAAATTGTCAGTGGTGGCTTTATTACTCTTGTACAAAGTTATTCCAAGCTTAGCTAAAGCTTCTGCATTTTCAGGATCAAGATCGATAGCGGTCTTATAATAATTTACTTTCTGAGAGTTGGTTTCTGAAATATCGCCCAAAAGCTCATAACTTTTCGAGAGAACGGTTTTTTTATTAGAATTTTGAAGAATCCAATCGACAATTTTTCTTGATTCTGATTTTTCATCCAAGTTGTAATATGAAAGGGCTATTAAAAACATTATTCTTTCGTCTTTTTGTGAACGATTCACATAATCCGTTGAGAGTTGTTTCACCCTTTCATACTTGCCTAATTCAAATGCTTGAACTATAAGCAATTCTTGAATTTTTCTGTTTGAAGGATAAGAAAAAAAGGCTTTTTCCAGATTCTCGAATATGTTTTCTTTTTCTTGAAGGTTTTCCTCTTCCCAAGTTAGAATTGACTTGTAATAAATTGAAAAGGGGTTCTCGCCAATTGTTTTCTCTATTGTATCAATAGAACTTAAAATTTTCTTAAATGCTTCCATGTTGTTGAATTTTTCCCAGACTTCGAAATTAAATAAAATTTTGAGAGCATTAAGAATCACTGAGTTGGGGTAATTATTGATTAATATCTCAATCCTATTGATACTCTCCACCTGATTACCAGGTTGGTACTCTGAAAGAACGTTTAAAGCTGCTGAATCATCAGGTTTTAAAGAAGAAAGTATATAAGGCCTTGTTTGATTAGCTGCAGTTTTATATTCTTCATTACCTGTTTCATAATATTTTAAATACAATCCCAAAACGTTCAAACTTCTCTGGGATGAAACTAATAATTCATCAGTATCAAAAGTATAAACGTAGCTATCCAAAGTACCTGCGTAAATAGGCAAAGATATAAAAAAAATAGAAAAAATAAGAAAAGATATTTTAATAGATCGATACATATGTTATTTCTCCTAATTGTTTTTGATTTTAGCGCCCTTTCACCCTGCTCCCCCCGTAAGGAAAAAGTTTTTGATTTACTAGTTTGTTATCTGGGAACATTTGTTTCCTCTTGATAACCGTGAGGAACTATCTCTTCACCCTCGAGTTTAAAAACTACCTTTGTCATCGGCTTCGTGGGTATAAATTTTTTCTTGTGTATGATTATTTCAGTCCCTGGGTGTACCACTTTTTTTGCGATAATAAATGCAGATTCTATAGAAGATTGAATTTTATTTTTAATCTCCTCCAGCTTTTCTTTATCTGTTTTTACTTCTGATAAAAGAATTTTATAGGTGTTAAGGCATTTCCTGTAGTATTCTAACCTCTTTGCGTCTGCTTTACCTTTTTCTTTTAAAATTTGGATCCCTTTGATTATAGAACTTAGTTTCCTAAGATTTTCCGTATCGAGGGCAATTTTTTGTTCTAATTTAATTAACTCTTCGTTTAGGTCGGGTAAGACACCCGCCTCACAGACAGTTCTGACACCCATTTCGCTTCCCAATATTTCCGCTTCGATGAGGTTGGTAGCTAAAGTATATCCACCTGAAATCTTTCCGTTACCACCCTCAATAATGACATGTTTACCTGCTTTTATATTAGAATTGACGATGGCTGTTTTAACAATTACATCTTCTTCTGCTTCAACATTGGCGTTTTCAATGTAGTTGCTCCTCAAGATTTTAGCCTTTATAGAACTTTTTCCTGCACCTTTTATTCCGAATATATTGGCTTCCCCTTCACAAAATACCGTAGCAGATTCGACCACACCCTTGATCTCTAAATAAGAAATAGCCTCAACAAAAAAACCCGATTTAACATCCCCGTTGATGAACAATTTTCCTGGAAAGCGGACATTACCTGTAGAGTAATCAATATTCCCATCTATCTTATGTTCGTCAGAAACATCTAAATTTATCTCACCATTCGGCTCTTCTTTACTAACAAACTTCCCATCTATCTTTGAGATTATTTTATTGTTGTTTACTTCGACGTTATTGCCTAACTTTAGTTTTAAATCTTTTCCCACAATACCTTCGATCTTTTCACCCCGTACTGTTTTTCCGGGCTCGCCTTGCGTTGGAGGAATTATTTCTGCTAGTGTATCTCCTCTTTTTACAATTATCAATTGGCTACTTTCTTTTAAATCAACATAGCTATTTACGGTACTATTAAGCTTTTCTTCAATATTCTGCTGAAAGATTAACTGCGCATCTTGCCCAACCTTGGGAGGTATTCCATAAGCAATAGAATATTCCTTATCATATTTGGGTTGAGAGACAATTTCTTCAATAACTTCTGGCTTTATCCCTACTACCACCCCTTTCTCTTTTAGGAAAGATTTTATTCCTTCAATAGTAGGTGGTCGTCCATCGTCTATTAATTTTAAAGATGCCACCATACCATCTTCAGAGATTCGCAGATTATATTTAGCCATCTCGATTACCCCTCTTTCACCATAATATTACCTTCCCTTTCCAATTGTCGATCTTGTATCTGGAACTTGTAACGATGTTAAAATCTTGGGCTATTTCCTTTTTCATTAAGATGATTTGAGGTTTCAAATATTTCAAAAAGTGCAATCCAACATTTTCTAAAAGTTTTGCTGGAATATCTTGTGGAATTCTAAGCAAGTCTTTTTTGTAATATTTAAAGTATTTTTGTGTTAATTCTTCGCTAATTAACTCAACTAAATTCTTATAATTTTTTTGTTTAGACTCCTCTTCATATCTTTTTGATTCATTCAAAGAAAAAGAACAACCACAGTAATTTTGACGGTAGATATTGTAAGTCTTACATAGTATTGCTGCCATATGAACGCCGTTATTGGACCTGAAATTTACATACTTAAAAGATGGATTTTCTTCTTTGCCTAAATTGTTCGCTATTTCTAAAATATCGCTGTGAGACTTTCGAGGGGAAGCAAGAAGAGTCGTTGAATACAACGAAAAATTCAACCGTTTAGTTTCAGCTTTCGTCTTTTCAAGCCTCAACTTCATACATTCATAACATCTATTCGGGCTGCCTTTCCTTGAACCCCCTTCGGGGCGCTTGAGGCTGTTGTTTTCCCCCTTGATCCTTTCTAAAAACTTCTCGGGTTCATAATCTCCTTCGTAGAGTTGAAAACCCCAAATATCTCTTAATTTTTTAACTTCATTCAACCTTTTTGAATATTCTTGAGCAGGATAAATATTCGGATTATAAAAAAACACAACGGGATCGTATCCCTGTTCTACTAATTTTCTATAAGAAACCGTGAGATCAGGTGCACAACAAACATGTAAGAAAATCTTCAAAATACTATCTTCCCTTCTATTTTTTCTATAGTAGAAGATGGAATACCAATTTTTTCCAAATCATCTAAAGAGTTTATACCTTTAATAGCCCTATACTCAATTATTTTCTGTGCTGATACTTTTCCTATTCCTGGCAAACTCTCCAATTCTTCACTAGATGCTTCATTTATATTTATTTTATCATCCACTATTTGATAAACAACCTCTGAAAGATAAATATAATTTTTAATATTTGAAAATGTTTTTTCTCCGATCCCAGAAACGTTCATAATATCTTCTATTTCTCTAAAGCCTTTCTCTTGCCTATAATTTATGATAGCTTGTGCCTTGGCGGGTCCTATACCAGGTAATCTGATCAGCTCTTCAACTGAGGCCGATAAAAGATCTATTTTATTTTCTTGCCAAGGTTTAGATGAGGCTTCTTCACCTACCTGATATTGATCAAGAGCTAAAATTCCAAGTAAAGAGATTACAATTATACTTAATACCGGGAAAAGAAGCTTTTTTCTCATTCGGTTGCTGCTCCGCTAAAGTATATACCTTTAGTGAATCTGTCTTTTATACCCAAACCGGTTAACTCGAAAACAAGATCCTCATCCATGTTTCTCAAGTATGTTTGGGCTTCGTTATAATCGTCAAACAAACCCACCAGTATAGCCCAATAATCTTCGTTACTCTGTTGAAACTTACCGTTGAAGACAAAAGCTGGGATACCCCCTCGTCTTAACGCCATAGTTGGGAACATAGCAGGAGCGGGAGTAGTGTATAGGTAAATTTGAATGGAAAATAGGTACTGCTCTTGCTTACCTTCTTCTAAAGGATAGTCTGCACGATACAGGTAATACTTATCACCATTTTTAAAAATAAAGTAAGATATATCGTTATTTAAGGCGTACAACGCCTCTTCAAAGACCTCACGCTGATCGTAAAAAATTCTTACCGCACCTTTATTGTATGGTTTTAACATAGTCAGTGAATTGTTCAGCAACTGCTGATAATCCAGATCTTGTATATTGTAACTCACCCTAGCCATTGTGTTTCCAATCTCAATTTGTGGTAATACTAAGTCTTCTAACACAGCAGATTGAGAAGTTGTTTCAACTTCATTTAGAATATTGACTTGACTATTATCTAACTCTTCAATTTTAAGCTTAAGGTTATTCATCTGACTTTTTAAATATATAGTATACGTTGTCAATGCGAAGGTTATCAAAGGTAAAATAAAAACTAGAACTAAAATCACTTTGAACCAATTAGGATTATTCTCTTTCATCACACACCTCTCAGTAGAGACTTAAACTCTAAAAGCAGATCTTTCAACTCCCCAAAATTCAAAAGCAAATCTACAAAACCTTCTTCTTTGAGTAATATTTCCCTTATAGGTACGTTGTTCACTTTTGCCTTGATGTTTTGAATTTTTGAGGATTTCAAATCTTCAAAATTCTTTATGTTTTGAAAAATATTTTGAAATCTTTCTTCTTGAATATAACCAAATTTAAAACTCAAAAACGCAAGAAAAGCGAAAGACAAAGCTTCGTTTTGAACGAAATCAGATTTAACCGAGGTGTCTGTTATGTATTTCATCAATTTGGTACCAGGAAACGGTAAATCGTTAGAATAAATGGACAAAACATATTTAACAGTAGTATATAGATAATCCTCTAAATCTAAACGGATGAAATTTTTAGAATACTTCAAAGACAGGTTAGCAAAATTATTATCGAACAAAAGCCCTAAAATATACCCCAAGAAAAAATAGTTTTTCATATCTTTTTTATCTAAAAATTTGCAAAAATACGGATCTATATAAACTAGATCAGGATAACCGCTTACCTTCAAGAAATTTCTTGTGTAATTCATATCTAAATAGAATTCTCCTGAAACTGGTAAATATATCATAGAAGACAACGTTGTTGGTATAACTGTGAAGGTTCCTTTTGGAAAATCCAAGGTATGAAAAACGAAGCCTGCCATATCAATCAAGGAACCTCCACCTATCACCACTAAATTGCTATAACTACCTTCCACCATGACCTTACACAGTTCTAAATATTTATCGAAATACTTGGTTTCATTGCCGCCTTTTACATAAAAGATATTGTTACCAGACCCAGTCGTTAAATATTTTTTCAAATTGGAATCAATTATCATCAAAGTTCCGTATTTTGAAACATATCTTTTAAAAAATTCCTCGTAATAACCATGGCTTATATTAATATTAATGTCTTTCTCAAGACCTTTTGAAAAACTAATACTTTTCATTTTCTTCGCCCTTTTTACTTAATTTCGTCGATTTTATCAACACGCCTTTTATGTCTTCCACCTTCAAAATCCGTTGATAAAAACTTTTCTACCGTCCAAATCGCTAAATCAATGCCCATAAGTCTACCTGCTAAAACCAAAACATTGGCGTTGTTATGTTTTCTAGCGTATTCTGCCATCGATGGATACAAGCATAAAGCACCTCTAACCCCTTTAACCTTGTTAACTGAGATCGACATCCCGATTCCAGTACCACAGATACCTATTCCGAAGTCAACTTCACCTTTGGCTACCTTTTCACCAAGTTTTTTGGCATAATCAGGATAATCGACACTCGCATTAGAATTAGTCCCCAAATCAATTATATCGAATTTCTTCTCTAAAAGATAGTTCTTAAGCTGTTCTTTCATCTCATATCCAGCATGATCAGATGCAATTGCGATTTTCACGGATATCCGCTCCTTTTGATTACAGAATATCTTCTTTAGAAACTCTTGTATATAGCGCCCCTTCGCCCCGCTCTGGCCTTCCGTCCGTTTACAGTACTCTTATTAAGCCGACCATTTTTCCTTGTATCTTTAAATGATCAGCTTTGATCTTTATCTCTTTCATACTTTCATTTTCTGGTACAAGCAGTACTTCGTTTTCATTCAGTCTTTTGTACCTTTTAAGTGTTGCTTCATTTCCATCGATTAATGCAACCACTATGTCTCCATCTGTCGCGTAATCTTGTTTACGTATTATAACAAAATCTCCGCTTTTGATCTGTGCCTCTATCATGGAATTTCCTTCAACTCTGAGGGAAAAATATTCGTAATTTTTAGGGAAAAAATTAGTAGGTATGGGAATGTAATCGCTAATTGTTTGTATAGCTTCAATAGCATCTCCTGCTGCTATCTTTCCAGAAACAGGAGCTAAAGTCTCTGTGGCGAAGATTTCTCCCGATTTTGGCATCATCTTTATTCCACGTGAGACATTTTTACGCTCGATGTAACCCTTCTTTTCCAAAATTATAAGATGCTTATGTGCCGCTCTTGGACTTTTAAAATTAAAATGTTTCATAATGTCTCTGATACTTGGAGCAAATCCATTTTTTTCCATATAAGATTTTATGAAGTCCAGGACCTGTGACTGCCTTTTTGTCAATTCCTCCATTTTTTTAACCCCTTCCGTGTTTAAAATTATAATTATAACATTACTTTTCATCATTAGCTTGAACTTCAATCACTCCCACAACTGAATCGTCCTCATCCAGTCTAACAATTATAACACCTTGGGTGATTCTTCCTAAAACATTTATATTATTTACATTTACCCTAATAGCCTTACCTTTTTTAGTGAATATCAGTATATCCTTCCCATCTTCCACACTCATCGTCGAAACTATGGGACCTATTTTTGTTATATCTCGTACCGTTTTTACCCCAATTCCTCCACGATTCTGTGGCCTATAGGAATGGAACGAAACTCTCTTTCCATAACCTCTTTCTGTGATCAACAAAAGTTTTTTGCCTTCCTCGACCTTCACCACATCGATCACTTCATCGCCTTTACGCAATTTTATTGAATTAACACCCATTGCTGTTCTACCCATCTTTCTTACCTTGGAAGAGTTGAACATTAACGACATACCTAGTTTCGTTACAACCAACAAATCTCTATCCGTTCCATCAAGCAATAACACATCGACAACTGCGTCGTTATCAAGCAGATTGATGGCTCTAATACCATTAGCTCGTGCACTACTGAACTCTCTCAAAGAAGTTCTCTTCACCTTACCTTGTTTTGTAAAAATTAGAATATCTTTATCGTAATCTCCATCTAAAGATATGGCAACGATACTTTTTATCTCTTCACTTTCATCTAAACTGATGAAGTTAGCGATATGTTTACCTTTTGTGCTTTTCGAACTTGATTCAATTTCGTAAGCGTTTATTTGATACGCTTTACCAGCAGAACTAAAAAGCATTAATTTAGATAATTTGTTAGTGTATATGACCTCTTTCACATCATCTTCATCAGAAATTTTTAATCCTTTTACACCCTTTCCGCCTCTTCCTTGAACCTTGTATTCTGATGAAGGAATGGCTTTGAGGTAACCCCACTTGGTCAAAACTATTACGACATCTTCATCTTGAATCATTTCAACCTCTTCGGCTAAATCTCCTTTGTTGTACAATATCTCCGTTCTTCTTTTGTCACCAAACTTATTTATAACTTCATCGAGTTCTTCTTTGATTACTCCCATCAATCTTTCTTTGTTTTGCAAAATATCCATAGCGTTTTCTATATCTTTGTATAGATTCTTAAGTTCTTCATTTAAGTTGGTGGTTTCAAGTTTTGAAAGGCTAATCAATCTCATATCCGCGATAGCTTTAGCCTGTTCTTTACTTACGCCAATCGTTTCTTGCAGATTTTTCAAAGCTTCTTGAGGATTTTCTGAGTTTCTAATGATCTCTACCACAGTATCAATACCCTGAACAGCTTTGATAAGTCCTTCGACTATATGAGCTCTCTTTCTTGCCTTGTCTAATTCGTACTGTGTTCTTCTTGTTATAACGTTAACCCTGTGGTCCAAGAAGCTCTGTAAAAGCCCTTTTAAATTCATCAACGTTGGCTTTTCGTTATCTATTACATTCATTTGAACGTAAAAATAAGATTGAAGATTCGTATGCTTGAACAAATCGTTGATCAATCTCTTTATGTTTGCATTTCTTTTCAGATCTATTACCAGTCTTATTCCTTCTTTATCGCTCTCATCTCTAACGTCTTTTATCCCGACGTCCTTCTTTTGTTCTTTTGTTCTAACCACATATTTTACAATCTGTTCAATGATATCGGTTTTTGAAACGTTGTAAGGGATCTCATCAAAGACGATGGAGGTTCCTTTTCCGTCATCTTCAATTCTGTACTTCCCTCTAATCGTTATCTTTCCTCTGCCTGTTTCATATAGATCCTTTAACCCTTCTCCGTCGACAACTAGACCACCAGTTGGAAAATCAGGACCTTTAATATGTTTCAACAGATCTTTTACTTCACATTCTGGTTTTTCTATTAACATTTTTAATGCTTCCACGAGTTCGTTTAAGTTGTGAGGTGGGATATTTGTAGTCATTCCAACCGCTATCCCGCTTGCTCCGTTCATCAAAAGATTAGGCAACCTTGTAGGTAAAACGACGGGCTCACTCAGAGAACCGTCGAAATTCTCCCTAAAATCTACAGTTTCTTTCTCGATATCCTTGAGCATATACTCTCCCAGTTCGGGCATACGGGCTTCTGTATACCTCATAGCCGCGGGAGGATCTCCATCTATCGAGCCAAAATTCCCCTGTGCTTCAACTAAAGGATACCTCATAGTAAAAGGTTGCCCCATTCTAACTAGGGCATCATAAATAGCTGCATCTCCATGGGGGTGATACTTACCCATCACCTCACCAACGATACGGGCATTTTTTTTGAATGATGAGTTATGTTTCAACCCCAATTCACTCATAGAATAAAGTATTCTTCTCTGAACAGGTTTTAACCCATCTTTAACATCGGGTATAGCCCTGCTTACAATAACGCTTAAAGAATAAAGTAAGTAAGAAGTTTTTAATTCCTCGGTAAAATCTCTAATAAATATTTTTTCATCCATCTCTTGGTATTACCTCCATTAAGAAATCTTTTAAGAAATTTTCGCGCCAGGTTCAACATCTTTATCTACCGTCAGTATACTAAGATTACCGTTTTCATCTTTAGCCGCCAAAAGCATACCTTCGGATAATTCGCCCATCAATTTTGCGGGTTTTAGGTTGGCGATTATTATTATCTTCTTACCAACTAAATCCTCTTGTGAGTAAAAGTTTTTAATGCCTGCAATAACTTGTCTTTCACCCATCTGGCCTAAATCAAGATGTAGTCTTAGTAATTTGTTAGATTTTTCAATATTTTCTGCGTTAACTACTTTGGCAACTCTTAAATCTATCTTTTTAAAATCATCTATTTCTATTATGTTTTGAACGTTTTCACTTTCTGACATTACTTCGTCCTCCCTATTGATATTTACTGTTTTGATTATTCTTTTCCAACTTTTCACATCGATTCTTTGGAATATTGGCTCACCTTTTCCAACTTTAACACCACTATGTAAATGGTCCTTTTCAAGATTCTCTCTGTTTAAAACTTCCAAACCATAACCTATCTTTTTTAACATCTTTTCGGAAGTATCGGGCATTACTGGATAAATCAAAATAGAAATAATTCGAATAACGTCGAGCAAATTGTATAAAACGGTGGACAACCTATCCTTCTCATTTGGATCCTTACCTAAGATCCACGGTTCTGTTAAATCTATGTATTTATTAGAAAAACGTATGATTTCCCATAGATTCTCAAGGGCTTGTGTAAACTGATACCGCTCCATCAACACCAAATAAGCGGTTTTCTTGCTTTCTAAAAGTTCTATAAGTTCTTCGTCTACCTTATCTTTCCTTTTGGGTTTTGGTATGATACCGTTAAAATACTTTTCAACCATTGTAAGTGTTCTATGCACTAAATTGCTTAGATCGTTAACTAAATCGGCATTGTACCTAATAATTAAGTTTTCTTCCGAAAAATCTCCATCTCTACCAAACGCAATATCCCTCATCAAGTAATACCTGATCACATCTCTACCATAGGCGTTCATAAGAACTCTCGGATCAACGGCATTTCCCAAAGATTTTGAAATCTTTTGTCCGTTGACAGTTAACCATCCATGGGCGAACACCTTTTTTGGCAACGGTAGGCCCACTGACATCAACATAGCTGGCCATATCAGCGAATGGAACCTATTTATTTCTTTTCCAATAAGATGCAAATCGGCAGGCCAGTACCTGTTGAATTTTTGTTGATCATCAGAATAGCCTATTGCACTAACATAATTAATTAACGCATCCACCCACACATATACCACATGTTTAGGATCGCTCTTTAAAGGGATCCCCCAATTGAATGTAGTCCTTGTTATACTAAGATCTTTTAACCCATTATTCAAAATTTGTAGCATCTCATTTTTTCTAAACGAAGGTTCAACGAAATCCGGATTATTTTGATAATATTTCAACAACGGTTTGGTATATTTAGAAAGTTTAAAAAAGTAATTCTCTTCCTCCACCCATTTCAATTCTCTATTACATTCAGGACAAAGCTTAACGCCATCTTGAGTGATTATCTCAGATTCATCCCAAAAGGATTCATCGTGTATGCAATACCAGCCGGCGTATTTATCTTTGTACACATCTCCATTCTCCATCATCTTATCAACGAACATCTGAACGGTTTGTACATGATAATCATCGGTTGTTCTTACAAAATGATTGTAACTAATCCCCATTTCATCCCATAAATCTTTAAACTTTGAAGAAAGCGAATCAACATAATCCTGTGGAGGTATATTCTTCTCTTTAGCGGCTTGTAAAACCTTTTGTCCATGCTCATCCGTTCCCGTTAAAAAGAAAACGTCGTACCCCATCATTCTCTTAAATCTTGCTATTATATCTGCAACAATCGTAGTATATGCCGAACCAATATGTGGTTCACTGTTAACGTAGTAAATCGGTGTAGTGACGTAAAACTTATCCATTAATGGCACCTCCATAACTGTTCAAACTTCTTTCTCTTATCTAATTGTTAAGCCTAAAATATTATATCACATGGAGAATGTTTTGGTATTCTCATTTATTCTCTCAAGGAAAACATTAGAAAACTCACTTCCCTTTCTTAGATGGGCGGGAAGTTGGATAAAGGTGCTATATAATATTTCAGAACATCTAAAAAAGATATTTTTTAATATATGCGACAAAACTAAAATTCTTGTTTTAAAAGGGCCACAAAGCGGAGCCCTTTTGCTGTCCTGTGCAAAATGTTTTTTTATAAAGTCTTAAAATTAACATCCTCAATCTCATTTGCGAAGCGCATTAGATCATATTAGATGTCCGTGAAAAAGATTGGTTAGATCATAATTCGAACCTTTGAGGGGTAAACCCCCCAAACTCCTCGAAAACAAAAATCTCTTTTTTTAAAAGATCTTTGTTTGCACAATGCTGCAAACAAATGATATCATATCCTTAACTCTTTTTGAAGGGAGGTAAGAAAAAAAAGAGAAGAGGACCAAAGAAGAAGTATGAATCAATTCATGAAGTGATATTGTGGAAATGTTGGGGATTATCTGGATGTGTTTGTGCTGAAAAACTTCAGCTCCATGTTGGAAGTATACATCGAGGAATTGAAAAGAATAACAGATTTTCGATGTATGAACTTTCAAAGACAGAAGAAGCAAAGAAGGTATCCTTAGGTACATTGAAAAGGATGATTAGTAGATTTCCTTTGATATTACACATTATCATCCTGATAACGATAAGACTATACTTAAAGTGCTTTTTGAAAAGGTAAAAGGGAAGAACGAAGCTAATAACAAAAAGCAAATCAAGTTCAAAGACATAATTACTATCTAACCATTACCCTATTTCAATGACAATTAATTATGATCTAACACGATTTTTAAGAAACATTCCGCTTTTTCATTTGATAAGGGATGAATAAGTAAAATATTCCAAGTATGCTAGTTATTATTCCAAAGACCAAGAACAAACTTTTCAATGAAAAAAATGTTGCCATAATCCCTGCAAATGCATAAGAAAAGGGTCTTAACGAATCATCTATCGTTGATCGCAACGCAAAAACTCGTCCCCTTGTATTTTCAGGGGTAATCCTTTGAATCAAAAGATTTTCATTAATATTTCCAATCTCAGTCATAAACCCTAATATCAACAAGGCAATCAATACGTAAATATAACTGTTAACTATACCAAGAGAAGCCAGGAATACTCCTACCAAAACCGAGGATAACATTAGTGCTACGTACTTCATTTATCTCTTTAATGGATGATAGAACTAGGGCGGTTACAAAAGAGCCTGCTCCCAACATCGTTTGCATAATTCCATACTCACCAGGACCTACTTTCAGTATCTCACTAGCCAATACAGGTAAGAAAACGAATATATTAGTTCCAAAAAAATCATCTAATGTCTCTAAAGTTATCAACCCTTTAAGTTGAACATTGGTCCATATCACTTTGAAACCATCTTTTATTTCTGAAAAAATCATCCCATTTTTTTCTGCTTCTTCTTTTTTTCTGCCTTTTTCTTCTGTTTTTATGAACATTTCAGAGACTGCCGAGAAAATAAAAGTCATCCCATCGATTAAAATTTGCCATTTTATTCCCACTAAAGACACAATCACACCACCAATAGCCATTCCTATAAGTTGAGAAAGTCTATCTGTCATTGAAATCATGGCATTAGCTTGAGAAAGCTCATCATCGTTTACTATAATCGGGATTAAAGACAACAACGCAGGACCGAATAAGGTACCACAGATCTGTAATCCAAAAATGGTTATTATCAATACCCAAATTTGATAGAAATATGTTCCAAAGAAGATACCCAGTAAAATAAGGATTCCACCACTGGTTAAATCTGTTATCACAAGGATATTTTTCTTTTTCCATCTATCTGCCCAAACACCTGCAAAAGGAGAAAAAATAATATTCGTAACAGCAATCGTACTTAAAACAGTACTAACTGCACCCACCCCGCCTATCTCAGCTGCAGCTGACCAAAGAATGGCGATAATAAAAATAGCAGATCCGACACTGGATACTAGCCTACCGAAAAAAAGAAGTAGAAAATTACGGTTTTTTATTAAAAGATGTAAACCTCCAGTTGAATTTGACATTTTATCTCCCTCTTTAAGCTTTTGAATATCATAATAAATATTCCACAAAGATTAAAATATATTACTTTAAAAAAATCAAGTATGTTATTAAATTTTTTAAAGTTATTGATTAATTTGCATAAAAAAAGTAACTCCCGCATGCTACTTCGGGAGTTACCTCATAAGAGAAATTATTATTCCAATTCTTCAAACCTTGTTTCAAGCTTTTCTAATACTCCTGGGAGGGTAGTATACTCCATCTCTTCAGGCGGAAGCCTATGTGGCTCGAAAGGACCTAGTACCCTTATGTAATCTGCCAATTCTAAAGCTTTTTTTCGAGCTAGGTCAAAAGCAGGATCATCAAACAAATCTATGGGACCGATAAAATTACCGTGACTTATCTGGAAGCCCGCTGCAATTACACGAGGTGGCCCATCAAATCGCGTACATTGAGCATCTTTGAATGAAACAGGCATTAAAGGGCCGGCATGTGAACCACGCATCCAACCGCTGACTAAATAAGGCACACTAAAAGGTTCTAACACCTCTCCCAAAGCCGGTAAACCCGATTGTGCTCTTACCAATGCTACTGGATCGTCTTTCCCTACATATTTTTCAGCGATAAAGAACAACTTTTCTGTGCTTACTACTGCAACGGGTTCATCTTTTGGTAAAGGGCTGGAATCCTTGGGGAAAATCCTTTTTATAACATATTTGCTTTTTGCACCTATCAAAGATAAGAAAAGATACAAATCCTCCGGACACTTGAGAAAAATTCTTTTTCTGTCTTTTATATTCCATACTTCAAATATGAAACCATCAATTAGCAAAGGATCTATAATCAATCCTGCAGTATTAAACGGGTCCGCAAAAATTTTGTATATGGGGAAGTTAAAAGAACCTGGTTCTGTTTTATCCATCATAAATGCAACTAAAGTTTCAGACCCCCGTTCTGTAAATTCCATTTCTGCTATACCTGGGCCCATTCCTTTAATATTTCCGCTAAATGCATCTGATAGCAAATCTTGCCCGGCACCGTGTAACTTTAACTCTTTCGCAATCTTGGTTGCTGCTTCAAAAGTTTCCCAAGCGAGTTTATGAATTTCTTCAGAATCGATCCCCCTTCGATGACTCATAAGTAGTTGTAAATCATCGCCTACGTGTAAAACTCTGTAATCTACCAACAATCCGTTTTCTTTTGCCTCCTGTAAGCACTCAGAGGCTTTTTCTTTAAGTTTGGGATGTACAGTTGAATGACCTGGAATCCCTCCAACATCCGCTTTAATTAAACTTACGGTAACTTTTTCCATCTTGCTATCACCTCCACCAGTAATTTATTAATGATATTTAGGAACTCAAAAACTTTTTGTGTGATGCTCCACCACTCTGCTCCCCCAATTATATTTTCTCAACCTTCAATTTAATTATATGTGAATAAAATTATATAGTCAAAGACGATTATTCCTGTTTATAGGCTATTATAACTATTTAGAGGCGATCCTGTGCAGCATGAAAAAAATTTCATAGAAATCATATTTGTTATAAAAATCGAAAAATTTTAAAAAGCTTTCTAATCAATTTTGTAAGAATGAAAAAATGATATAAAATAATACATAGAAAGAAACATGAAATATTTTCTATTTCGTAAAAAAAAGTTATCCTAAGGCTAAACGGTGGTCTAAAAACAGTGATTTTGTATTCAAATTTTATTAAAATACAAGGAAAGATGAGGTAATAATATATGAACAAAGAAAACGATCCCTATGCACTTTTTAACAGTCATGAAGTTGTGAAAGCAATGTCAGATCTAACGTTTATCACTAACGCACCCAATCAAACCCTTAAAGATAGATTTGAACAGTTAATAAAGGATTGTCAATCCTTCGATTGTTTAGTTGCATACTTTTATATAAGTGGATTCCATCTTATATATAAATCGCTAGAAAAAACTGAAAAAATCAAAATACTAATAGGAATTGGAACTAGTAAAGAAACTTACGATTTAATAAATGCACCAGGAAATCAAATTCTTTCACATTCAGAGACAAAACAAGAAGTAGAAAAGATGGTAGAAAGTGAGATGGGTGATTCTGAAGATAACCAAAATGTTGAAGAAGGGGTTCAAAAATTTGTTGAATGGATAAAAGATGGGAAATTAGAAATAAAGGCTTACCCCTCACAGAATATTCACGCAAAATTATACATTATGACTTTTAAAGAGGGAGACAGAGATGTAGGAAGGGTTATCACCGGCTCAAGCAATTTTACACAATCTGGACTGCTGAATAACCTTGAATTCAACGTCGAGTTAAAGAATCGCTCGGATTACGAGTTTGCAAAACGGCAATTTGAAGAGTTATGGAAAGATGCTATAGATGTCAGTGAGAAATATATTCAAACAATAAGCGAAAGAACCTGGCTCAATCAAACAATTACCCCATACGAGCTGTATCTCAAATTCCTGTATGAGTATTTTAAAGAAGAGTTAAGTAAAAGCGATGAAATCTTCTCTCAATATTATCCTGAAAATTTCAAAACTTTTGAATACCAAAAGCAAGCAGTTATAAATGCAAAAAGGATATTAGAAGAATACGGTGGAGTTTTTATTTCTGACGTAGTAGGTCTCGGTAAAACCTACATCAGTGCGATGTTAGCAGGACAGCTTGATGGTAGAACCCTTGTTATAGCTCCACCAGCTCTACTTAATAAAAACAATCCCGGTTCCTGGCAAAATGTTTTCGCAGATTTTCATCTCCCAGCCAATTTTGTATCAATTGGCAAAATTGACGAAGCAAAAAAATTAATAGAACAAAGAGAATATAAAAATATAATCATTGACGAAGCACATCGTTTCAGAAATGAGGCGAATATCAATTATGAAAAAATAGCCGAAATTGCACGTGGAAAAAGAGTTATCTTAGTATCTGCCACTCCCTACAATAATTCACCTAAGGATCTTCTCTCGCTTATTAAACTCTTCCAGAATACCAAAAAAAGCAATATCCCAGGTGTTACTAATCTAGAAGAGTTCTTTGGAAGACTTGAGAGTAAGTTAAAAAAAGTTGACCGTCAAAAAGATTACAACAAATTCTTAGAAATTACAAAGAGTAATGCAAAAGAAATCCGTGATAAGGTATTAAAATATCTAATGGTTAGAAGGACAAGAAGGGAAATCGAGAAATACTTTGCAGAAGATTTAAAGAAAAATAAAATAAAGTTCCCGGAAGTAGAAGATCCCAAACCGTTTTATTATCAATTAAACGACCATGAAGACAGCATTTTCATGGAAAGTATAAGACTAATAACCCAACAATTCAAATATGCCCGTTATACACCCTTGCTATATTTAAAAAAAGGTATAAATTCCCAACAAGAACAATCCCAAAAAAATATGGTCGGTTTTATGAAAGTTCTATTAGTAAAACGCCTTGAAAGTAGCTTCTATTCATTTAAAAAAAGCATAGAGCGATTCATCAACTACTACGAAATGTTTAATAAAGAATATAGAGAAGGAAGAGTATACATAAGTAAAAAGTATATAAACAAAATCTTCGAACTATCCGAAGCTGAAGATGACGAAATGATTCAGAAACTTATAGAACAAGGAAAAGCCGAAAAGTACGAAAGTAAAGATTTTAACCCAGAATTTGAAAGAGATCTTACCAAAGACCTTGAAATTCTAAAAAAAATAAGATCGATGTGGCAGTCTATAAGAAGGGACCCAAAGCTTGAAACCCTTCTTCAAAATTTGAAAAATCACAATATCTTGAAAGATAAGAAAATAATTATCTTTACAGAGTCAAAAGAGACTGCCGAGTATTTGAGTGAAAATATAAATAATTCTTTAGGTAAAATCGCCCTTGTTTTTCATGGAAATTCACCAGAAACTATTAAAGAGATAGTAATAGAAAATTTCGACGCAAGGGCAAAAAACCAAAAAGATGATTACAAAATACTTATCTCAACTGAAGTACTTTCTGAAGGCGTTAACCTACACAGGTCAAACATTGTAATCAACTATGACATACCATGGAACCCCACAAGGTTGATGCAAAGGGTAGGGAGAATAAACCGTATAGATACTAGGTTTAACAGGATTTATACATTTAACTTTTTCCCAACCATACAAGCTGATTCCCAAATAGAGTTAACAAACATAGCTCGTTCAAAAATAGAAGCATTTTTAACGTTACTAGGTGGAGACACCTCGATTCTCACCGAAGGAGAACCCGTCTCTTCTCACGAATTATTTAACAAATTACTCTCAAAGGATACGATTACACCAGAAGAAGAGGAAGAAAGTGAACTCAAGTATCTAAGATTAATTGAAGATATTCAAAAAAATAATCCCGAACTTTTTGAAAAAGTAAAGCACCTACCAAAGAAAGCACGTTCTGCAAAGGTACTTTCTGAATCGCTCAAAGACATAGCCTTTCCTCATTCCCTGATAACGTTTTTCAGAAAAGGCAAATTGATGAAATTCTATCTATCGAATAAAAGCAAACCAGCAAAAGAGACAGATTTTTTAACTGCCGCAAAAATTTTTGAGAGTACACCTGATGAAAAAAGAACGAATATTCCAACTCAACATTACTATGAACTATTAGATAAAAATAAAAGCTCATTCTATGATGCAACCATTGAAGAAATCATCGTTGACACACGCCAGAGAGGCTCTAAAAATGAAACCGAACTTCTCAAAATTCTAAAAGCTACCCAAAAAAACGCAAAACAACTCACAGAAGATCAGGAAGAATATCTTAATCAAATTATAACCAAGATTGAAGAAGGCGGTATACCCAAACAAACAGTGAAGAAAACACTCACTGCATTAAACAAGATATCCAAAGAGATACAAAATCCTCTAAAAGTAATAGGTGTTTTACAATGTGAAATCTCGCCAACCTTCTTTAAAAGCCACTATGTACAAACTGCTGCTGTAACAGAAGGTAAAAGGGAAGTAATATTATCACTGTTTTTAGGAGAGGGAAACGATGAATAAAGAACAAGCTAGAAATCTTGTAGTTAAAATTTTCGAAAATCCTTTCAATAAAGACAACTTTTCACTTTTCCTTAAAAATCTCTTGAAATCTTTTGAAGAGAAACCTTTTGTCTATAGAGGTAGCTATATTTCCCATGCATTTGAACCTTACATAAGTTCATTAGAAAGAATCGGTAAGTATTCATATGATGGCAAAGAAATCGATTTGCTAATCGTCCAGTTAAAAAAAGAAACCTCACTTGAGAGAGCTAGAGCTATGCAAAGAAACTTCATAGCTTGGTACCTAAAAGGGTCAAGAGGTGGGAAATTGAAAGATGCTGCTCTGGTTGCTTTTGTCTCACCAGAGAACCAAGATTGGAGATTTTCGCTAGTTAAGATGGATTATAGCTTTGACCTAAAAATTCCTGGGAAGGTCAAAGCCAAAGAAGAATTCACACCTGCAAAAAGATGGTCTTTCCTCGTTGGTAAAAATGAAAATAGCCATACAGCTCAAAGCAGGTTTATCCCAATACTAATGAACGATGAATACAAACCAACCCTTGAAGATTTAGAAGAAGCATTCAACGTTGAGATAGTAACAGATGAATTTTTCCAAAAATACAGAGATCTTTTTATCAGAACAAAATTAGAACTTGATAAAATCGTCGAGCAGAATCCAGAGGTAAAACAAGAATTTCAAACAAAAAACATAAGCACCGTTGACTTTACCAAAAAACTCTTATCTCAAATTACTTTCCTTTACTTCCTGCAAAAGAAAGGCTGGTTCGGGGTTAAAAAAGGCCAACCCTGGGGTACAGGCCAAAAGGATTTCATGAGAAAATTGTTCAACAAAGAATTTGGAGATTATCAGAATTTCTACAACGACATCCTAGAACCTCTCTTTTTCGAAGCATTAAGAACTGATAGAAGTGATGCTGACCATTACTTTAGCAGGTTTGACTGCAAATTACCATTTTTAAATGGTGGATTGTTTGATCCCATAAATAATTATAACTGGGTAGAAATCGACATAATGATCCCTGATAATCTTTTTTCAAATAGCGATAAAACGAAAGAAGTAGATCAAGGAGACGGTATACTCGATATCTTCGATAGATTCAATTTCACTGTAAACGAAGAAGAACCACTCGAAAAAGAAGTTGCCTTGGACCCTGAACTTCTTGGAAAAATCTATGAAAAACTAAATGCCATAAGAGAAGATAACTTCGATGAATATGTAAAAGTTTTGAAATCAGGAAAAAGAAGCTTAGAAACAAAATTCAACAAAGAATACGGCGTCTATTACACACCAAGGGAGATAGTTCACTACATGTGTCAAGAAAGTTTGATAAGTTATCTAGAAACAGAAATGCATGGCAAAGTTTTAAGAAAAGCTTTGGAAAAGTTTGTAGAAAAAGCTGATTCAGTTACTGAAATAGAAGCCATTGCTCTTGAAAAAGAAGAAAGAATCCAAGCAGGTGATCAGAAAACAACACGTTATGAAACACAAATTCCTGAAATCATAAGGCGAAACGCAAAAGAATTAGACCAACTACTCGCAAACATAAAAGTACTGGATCCCTCAGTTGGCTCAGGCGCCTTTCCAATCGGGATGATGCATGAGATAGTAAAAATGAGGAAACTGCTTTCCATTTATCTTGACAAAGAAGAAAAGACTTATAATTTTAAGCGATCTTGCATTGAAAACTCTCTCTATGGGGTCGATATAGATAATGGTGCAGTTGAAATATGCAAATTAAGGTTTTGGTTATCAATGATCGTGGATGAAGAAGAATTTCACAACATAAAACCACTACCTAATCTTGATTACAAAGTAGTTAGAGGAGATTCACTACTTAAAATAGAGAAAAAACTTTTAAATTTTAAGCTTTTCGAAGACTTAGAAAAAACCAAACCCTTGCTCTTTAGCGAGACTAGTCCTACCAAAAAGCAAGATTACAAAAATCAGATCGACGAACTCTTCAGCAAGATCACCAATGGAAATACTGAATTTGATATTGAGGTTTATTTCTCAGAGGTATTTCACCAAAAAGGCGGTTTTGATGTTGTGGTTGCTAATCCTCCATATATTCAACTCCAAAATGAGGGAGGTAAACTTGCCAAACTTTATGAAAAACTAAATTATGAAACCTTTGACCGAAAGGGAGATATTTACGTATTGTTTTACGAAAGAGGTATTCAACTACTCAAAGAAAAAGGCTTACTTTGCTTTATTACCTCCAACAAATGGATGCGTGCAGGATATGGAGAAAAACTAAGAAACTTTTTTTCTAGGTACAACCCGCAAATACTAATTGATTTAGGACCAGGCATCTTCGAAACAGCAACAGTAGATACTAATATACTTTTAATTCAAAAAAAGTCTAACGAGAAAAATCTGAAAGCTGTAACTTTACAAAGTGAAAATAACGAACCTATAAACATAACTGAACAGCTAAAAAGTCGCGGTGTCACACTTACTAATCTATCCAAAGATGCATGGTTTATCGGTTCAGCTGCTGAACAAAAACTGAAAGAAAAGATTGAAGGCATTGGTAAACCATTAAAAGAGTGGGATGTAAAAATTTACCGAGGTGTGCTAACTGGACTCAACGAAGCATTTATAATTGACAGCCAAAAGCGGGAAGAAATTTTGAACAATTGTAAGGACGAAGAAGAACGTCGTCGCACCGAAGCCGTTATAAAACCAATACTTCGAGGCAGGGATATCAAACGTTATTATTACGAATGGGCTGGATTGTGGGTGATAGGAACTTTTCCGGCATTACGATTAAACATTGATGATTATCCTTCTTTGAAAAAATATTTTCTTGACCACTTTGATATTCGACAACTAGAACAATCAGGCAAAAAATATCCAGAATTAGGTTTTAATGCCCGCAAAAAAACCAGCAATAAATGGTTTGAAACTCAGGACCAAATCGCCTACTACCACGAGTTTGAGAAAGAGAAGGTGGTGTGGCAAAGAATAACGCAAGAACCAACTTTTTGTTTAGTTGGATCAAACATTTTTACATTAGATAGCATGGCTTTTTTTACAGGAAACAATCTTAAATACATAATGGCAATCTTAAATTCAAAATTAATTTATAAATACGTTGAAATGATTGTTCATCAATATGGTTTTACGGGTTTTAGGTTATCTAACCAATACGTTGAGATTATGCCCATACCCCCCATCACTCCATCCAATCAATCCATCGTCCAGCAGATTGAAGAGTTGGTAGATAAAATCATTTCCGCCAAAAAGGAGAATCCTCTTGCGGATACCAGCCAATGGGAACAAGATATAGACAGACTGGTGTATTCGTTATATGGTTTAACAGAAGAAGAAATAGAGATCGTAGAAAAATATGTATATTTAAAAAACAACAAATAACAAAATGATTTTATCAAAAATCGACTTTTATACTTCTTCAGTAACAAGTTTAGGATTAAAGGTTTCTTCTGGTGCAATTCTTAAAAATAGGATGGTTACAATAGCTGATGCTATGCTTGCAAACAGTGCAATTTGATATCCCTTCATTAAATCTAAAAGAATACCATATATCTGCATACCAACAGGTACAGCTCCTTGCGTAATCAACCCCACAACCGTAAAAACACGAGATCTTACGTTGGTTGGTGTCATTTTTTGCATGTTGGTATCAATAGGTATATTTATAAAAGCATTGCTCACGCCTATTACCATAAGGTTTATGTATAAAATTATTAAGAAAGTCCATGATGCTCCTCCGAATGTGGTAACGATATTAGGAAAAAATAAACCTGAAATGATGAAAGACATGATAGCCTCTACTATTAAACCAAATGTCATCGATTTTTTGGGATTACTCTTATAAAAAATAGTACCAATTAAAATACTACCAATTAATATCCCCACGGTAAAAGAAGATTGAGTAATTCCATACTGTTCGCTTGTAAATCCGATTTCTTGCCTTAATACATAAGGAAGCACAATCGTAAGAATCGGTGCCATCATAAAATTGAGAACCAACGCAAATAAAAGCAATTCTTTCAAACCCTTTCTTACCTTTATAAAAATTAATCCCTCTTTTATGTCTGAAAACATAGATTTAAAGGATATTTTTTGCTTACTTTCATAATGAGGATGGTAAGTAATAAACATTTCGCTTATGGCAGAAATAACGAAAGAAATTCCATTTATAAGAAACACAACTTTTATTCCCCCAAATCCATATATGATTCCTCCAAGGATTGGTCCTATAATATTAGAAATACCATTTATTGAAGAATTTAGTGAATTAGCTTTTGTGAGGAATTCAATAGGGACTAAGTCCGGAAGCATCGCATTGGTTGAGCCGCCGAAAACACTGTCTAATATAGAAATAAATACTTGGGCAGTGAAGATAAAGGCGATGCTCATCCAACCTTGATAGGCAGAATATGCCATAAAAAGTATAATTATCCCTCGTAAATAGTCTGTATTCACCATAATTTTCTTTCGATTTCTTCGATCTCCCAAAACCCCTGCTATCGGTGAAAAAATTAATCCTGGAAGCGTGCTTAAAAGAGCAAATGTACCCATAAGGGTTCCAGAGCCTGTAAGATCAAGGATATAAAGCGGTAAAGCAATCATTTGTATGCCAGTTCCTATTAAAGATACAAGTCTACCTATGGAGTACAGCAAAAAGTTTCTTTTTTGCTCATTTGTCATTAAAATTTCCTCCTGTTTTTATTCTTGTTATAGTGCTTTTATGAACCTTAAAAAATTTAGATTTAGCGCCCCTTCGCCCCGC
>NZ_JAHC01000022.1 GCF_002924625.1 Petrotoga sibirica DSM 13575
AGCGGGGGAAGGGCGCTAATAAAATTATTAATAAAGATATCACTCCTCCTAAAGTAAAAAAGAGGAGTGATATCTCTTTTAAATACTCAAAAATTTACCTTCTACAACTACTTCAATATTTCTTTTAGTTCTTCTATGGTTATCTCTAACAAGTTATTTCCTATATAATCCTTTGTCTTTTTGCCCGCCTCTCTTATCCTATCTTTTAACTCTTCGGTTAATCGTCTACCAAATCTTCTGTTTAATATTTTAATTGTCAATTCTTTTTCTCCTTCTTCAAAGCCTTCTTCAAATAATGAAGTTCCGATCTTTGTCATTCGTATCACCTCTTTCAGTTTGTTTATGTATTCATCCATTACATAATTATCAGAGAACCCTAATAACGATCCTATTACCGCTTCTTTTTTGTCTTCATCTGGTATTTTGATCGCTAACTCAAAGACATCTTTTGTCACTTCTTCTTCACTTTTTTCGTTTCTCATCAAGGGCAAGAATACTAACTCCATATTTGCCGTGAGGCTGTTTTCTTCTAGATCTTTATCCGTTGGTTCTTCTTCTTTTTCTATCTTTTCTTTTATCTCTTCATACCTTTTTATTCCATCGTACTTTGTCATAAATACTTGTTGTACTTTGTATTTATTTGATCCCATGTCCAATTCACTTTCTGCACTTTCGTATTTCCCTGAGTACATTACCACCGTATTTATCTTTTTTCTTTCTTTTTGGTATAACGCTGTGTCGTATTGTGCAAATCTTAGTAAGTCTGCTTTTTTCCATGTGGAAACGTCATTTGCTTCGCAAATGAGGTTTTGGAAAGTGTTTTAGAAGCATTACAAGTGAAACTTTTTGCACAAACCAGCAAAATCCGTGTTTTGGTTTGATACGTTGATTACTGGAATGTCTATTGGTTTTACTGAAATTATCTTTGGAAAGTTGAGTTCATGATATTCGGCGGTTTCGTCTTTGTGAATGTTTCCCGTTCTGTTAGTGTCTTTCATTGTTCCCCCTTGATAGTTTATTGAAGTATTTAAATTGTATCATATGTTTTTGAAAATCGCTTTAGATCATAATTAATTGTCATCGAAATAGGGTGATGTTTAGATTTATTCATGTCTTTGAAATTGATTTGTTTTTCGTTAAATGAATGTTATATAATTTATTCCTAAGAACTTTTATTTCTTCGCTTAATTTTACCATATTCAAGCTTTTGTGTGTTTTATTTATTATTATAACAACATTTCAAAGACATCGAATTATCATCTAACCAATTTATTTCATGAACACCTAATATGATCTAATGAATATTAATAAATGGTTAAAAAGTCGCTGGAGTAGCATTGAAATTTGATGGTGGAAAAGAAATTAATTAAAAACTTGGAATACAAACTTATTAAACCATTGATTGGGGGGTTAGAAAGGATATGAGTAACTTCAACTTTCCAAAAGGTTCGGAATGGAGAAAATGGGATTTACAAATTCACGTTCCAGGATCTAAACATGCAGACCAGTACAGCACAAAAAAAGGTAATGATGTTTGGGAAAAATTTATTGAATATATCAAGAATTCTGATATAACTGTTTTTGGTATTACTGATTATTTTTCTGTCGTAGGTTACGAAACATTCCGGGATAAAATCAAAAATATTGAAGAATTGAAAAATAAGCAGTTTTTTCCTTGCGTCGAACTTCGACTGGATATCAACGTTAATATAGATTCAGAGCAATTACAATGCCATTTAATTTTTGATAGTAATTACGATATTAACAAAATAAAGGATTTTCTCGCTCATCTTCCTCTGAAGAATAAAATGCCAAACGGTGCTGTTGCTTATTGTACTGAGGATGACATTACAGCCTGTGGCGGTTACGATAAAATTAGTATCACGAAAGAAAAACTTGAAGAATCTTTAAAAAGTTCTTTTGGAAATGATCGCCCATTCTTAATCGCTGGTGTAGCCAGTGGTATGGGCAGTAATAGAGCAATTGCCAATTCAAACATCAAAAAGGAATTATCGGATATTTTCGATGATTTTTGCGATTTATTTTTTGGCTGTGAGGAAAATAGAGAATATTATCTAAACGAAAGTAGATATGAGAATAAAAGCTTAAAAGCAAAGGCGAAACCGGTCGTTTCTATTTCTGATTGCCATACTCTTGAGGATTGCAAGAATAGATTAGGGAAAAAATATTCAGTACCAAACAATGAGGAGAAAGACCTTGAAAGATACGGTTTTAGCTGGATAAAAGCCGATCCAAACTTTGAAGGCTTGAGACAGATTATTTTTGAACCATTTGATCGGGTTGCTTTTGGTTTCGAAAAACCGGAACTCAAAAGGCCTTACTATCTTATCGATAAAGTGCGATTTCTTGATAATACTGGACAGGGCAACTTTCCCTCTGATGCTATTGAAATAAACCAAAATTTGGTAACCATAATTGGCGGAAAATCAACGGGGAAGTCATTACTTCTTTACTACATAGCTAAAACAATTGACAGAAAAGAAGTAGAAACCAGGTTTGCCGACCTTTCCGAAGCTTCCCAATATGATTTTGATAAATCAGCTGATTTTAATTTTGAAGTGGTTTGGGCAGATGGTGCTAGAATGTATCTAAAAAACACGAAAGGCAGCAATGGTTCGGACGAAAGAAAAATTTTGTATATACCACAAAATTACCTTAACAGACTTTCGGAGGAAAGCACTGGAAGTCGCGACACTATAAACAAGTTCGTCAAAGATGTTCTTCTGCAAGATGAAACTGTCCGAGAAAATTATGAAAACAAACTTACGAGAATTAAGGGATTAACTAAATTAATACCTACCAATGTTGCAGATCTTTATCAAATAAAACAGGAAATTAAAGAGGTAGAAGAAAACATTAAGCAATTTGGTGAAGAGAATGGTATAAAAACATACATCGCCCAATTGAAAAAAGAAGCTGAGGATATCAAAAGTAAATCCGGGCTATCCAATCACGAAATCAAAGATTATGAAGCATTACTTGAAAAAGAAACAGAAACAACCACAAGCATTACTGTTTTATCTGACGATAAAAAGAGTCTCGTGTCTTTCAAACAAAATCTAATGCAGCAGTTAAAAAGTTTAGAGAAATTGTACAATGAACAGTCGTCTTATCTGGGTAATGATGAAATCAAAAAAGAATTCACAAAAGAATTTGATAGAATTGGGCAATTGGGAACCAATCTTTTAACAGCCACTGATAAAGTTATAACTTATGCCGATTCTAAGATTAAAACCCATCAGGAAGAGTTGGAAAAAATCAAAAAAGAGCTTATGCCGTTTATGGCAAAGGTTAAATTACAGGATGAGTTGAAAAAGAAGAATAAGGCCATAAGTGATGAGCAGAACAAGTTAAACAAAATAAACCTTGAAAAGAAAAAGCTTGAGTCAAAAAAGGATCTTTATGAAAAAGAGAAAAAGTATCTTATCGAAACCTATCAGCAAATTTTTAATGTCTACGGAGAGGTAAGAAATGAATTTAAGAGGTACGAAAATAAGTTTGAAGACATATCTTTAAATGTTTTGGTTGGATTTAATGAAAAGGTGTTCAATGAAGAAGTTATCGATGCTTTTTTAAACAAGAGGGATATAAAACGTAATATCAGCAGTATATCATGGAAAGACGAATACGAGTACCACTTCGATCCGAATAAACATCTCTCTTTCATCAGCGAAATTTTTAATGCTGTTGTAGATGAGAAAATAAAGACGGTGAGAAATAGAGCGGCAAAGGATGCCGCAGTAAAGATTTTAGAAAATTATTTTGATTTGGACTTTAAGATTTCATATAAAAACGATCCACTTGATAAAATGTCTCCTGGAAAGAAAGGACTTGTTCTTTTACGGTTCCTTATTGATTTAAGTAATGAAGAATGGCCGATACTTTTGGACCAGCCGGAAGACGATTTAGATAATAGATCGGTATATGATGATCTGGTTTCATTTATCAAAAATAAGAAAAAGAAACGGCAAATAATTATAGTTACACATAATCCTAATTTAGTTGTTGGAGCAGACGCTGAACAAGTTATTGTCGCAAATCAAGAAGGACAGGAAAAAGGGCGAGATAATAAAAAGTTCAAGTTTGAATATATTTCAGGAGCCTTAGAAAACTCCTTTGAGTTGCCAGAAGCTAAACAAAAAGCTATATTATTCAGGAAGGGTATCCGCCAACATGTTTGTGAAGTCCTGGAGGGAGGTCAGATAGCCTTTGAAAAAAGAGAAAAGAAATATGGATTTAGAATCAGTTGAATCTCATACAACCGAATTCAAGTCCTCATGGCGGGACGAATATCTAAAATGGATTTGTGCCTTTGCAAATACCGATGGCGGAAGATTGCTCATCGGAGTTGATGATAATGGTAAGCCTGTTGGCGTCGAAGAATCTAAGAAATTACTTGAGGATTTACCCAATAAATTAAGAGATACCCTTGGCATTATACCAAGTGTCCGATTAGAAAAGGAAAACGGTAAGGAAATAATTATTATAGAAGTTGAGCATTCCTATGTACCAATTTCATATCATGGGAGATTTTATGTTAGAAGCGGAAGCACAATTCAGGAACTAAAAGGCAAGGACCTGACCAGGTTTCTAATATCCAACTCAGGCAAGCACTGGGAAGAGTATATTGAGGAAAATGCTTCTATTGAGGATATAAATAATGAGACAATTGAAAAATTCAAACAAATCGCGATAAAAAGAATTCCATTTGTGAAAGATGAAAATGAGCCGATAAAGGTGCTTGAGAAATTAAATTTGATTAAAAATGGTAAATTAACAAGGGCTGCCCTTTTACTATTCGGTAAAAATCCAAAAAGATTCTGGACAAGCTCCTATATAAAAGTGGGTAAATTCTTGACGGATACAGATATTATAAGTTCTGATGATATTGAAGGCAATCTCTTTGAACAGGTAGAAAAAACAATGGAGTTATTGCGGACAAAATATCTTATATCTGAAATAAGATTTGAAGGAATTTATCGTAAAGAAGAACTTGAATATCCAGAAGAAGCATTGAGAGAAGCCATAATTAATTCGGTTATACATAGAGATTATATCGGTCCACATACCCAGTTAAAAATTTATCCTGATAAAATAATTCTTTGGAATGTTGGCACACTTCCAAAAGAAATCAAGGTTGATGAATTAAAGAAAAACCATTCATCTTATCCAAGAAATGAGTTATTGGCAGATGTATTTTTCAAAGCTGGACTAATAGAGGCTTGGGGCAGAGGAACAATAAAAATTACAGATGAATGTAAAAAAGCTGGACTGCCAGAACCAGAATTTAAAGAAGAGTTTGGCGGTTTTGCAGTCTATTTCTATAAAGACATTTATATTGAAGATAATTTAAGAAAAATGGGGTTAAATGAAAGGCAAGTCAAAGCAGTTTTGTATGTAAAAGAAAAGGGAAGGATTACGAATAAGGAATATCAGGAAATTGCTAATGTATCTAGGCAAATGGCAACTATTGATCTCGCAGAAATTGTGAAGAAGGGGGTATTTGCAAGGATTGGAAAAGCAGGCAAGGGAGTTGCCTACCAATTGACTAAATTGACTAATAAATGACCAATATTTGACTGATGGAGAATGAAAAAAACATATCAAGAATTAAACATTTGTTTTGAACCACAGCCGCAAACGATTTGAAAGATTCAATAGATTTAGTAAACAAGAAAATTTTTAAATTTGAGGGGAAGGGTAGGAATAGCCACTATGTTATCAAATAATTTGGCAATTAGTTGGAGAGTATTTGGCGATTTTGGCAATTACTTGGCAAAAAGAAAAGTAGAATACCAACGCCGACAAAAAGATGCCATTTAAAATCAAAAGGAAAAGTAAAGACAAAGATGAATAAACTCTATTTTAAAAAAATTTATAGAAGAAAATAGATTCAAAAAATTTCCTGAGTTTGGCAGTTACAAAAACGTAAGAATTCTAAAACAGGCATGAATAAATGTTATGTTTCGGCAATCAAAATTAGGAGATAAAAAATATCACTCCTCTTTTTAGTTTTATGAGGAGTGATATCTCTATTACTACAACATTTCACTTTAAAACTCTCAAAAATCTACCTTCTACAACTACTTCAATATTTCTTTTAGTTCTTCTATGGTTATCTCTAACAAGTTATCTCCTATATAATCCTTTGTCTTTTTGCCCGCTTCTCTTATCCTATCTTATAACTCTTCGGTTAATCGTCTACCAAATCTTCTGTTTAATATTTTAATTGTCAATTCTTTTTCTCCTTCTTCAAAGCCTTCTTCAAATAATGAAGTTCCGATCTTTGTCATTCCTATCAACTCTTTCCATAGCTTGTTGAACTGTTTATATTATACCATGTGTTTATAGAAAACTATAAAAAACTGATTAGATCATAATTCAATGTTTTTGAAATTAAACCATAGTTTAAGGGATTTGATAAAAATAATAAAAATAATAAAAATAATAGAGTCGAAGAATTTTGAAGTGAAGATAGACGATGGGGTAGTCAAAAATAGTGCAATTTTTTAGGAATTCTTTATATATTTTATGCGCCTTTTAACCATTTTAAAATCGAAATCTTATTTTTGAAAATCTTTAAAAAAAAGCTGTTTTTCAACAGCTCTTATTTGGCGGATATTTTAGCTTTTTCTAATTCTTTTTCTACAAGTTCGTTAATGTTCAACATTGGAAGATATATTGGTGGAACAAACCCAAAATTTGCGGATATTGATATTATTTTTGCTCTTGATATCTGCAATAAGCTCATTATTCCAGATTTTATTACTAGTTCTTTGAATTCGTTTTCCTTTATTTTTGGGTTGCCATAAAATCCTGCTTCTGTTTCAAGTTCTAATTTTAATACTATTTTTTTTGATTCTTTCAAATGAAATTTAATGTTTAATCCTATTGTTCCAAAGTATTCTTTTTCTTTTGGTTGGAAATTTTGTGTAACCGAAATGTCTACCTTTGGTGTTAGTTTTTTGTTGTTTAGATCTTCGTCTTTTAATTCATAATTTAATTTTTTTATTATGTCATACCGCATTTGAATATTGCTCATTTTCACATTTTTCACTTCCTTTGTCAAACACTGATAAGGTTATGTTTTTATTCCTGTGTGGCATCGATTCTAAAACTTCGTATAAATATGGTTGCATAGCTATTTCTCTTTTTACTTCTTTTTTATCTCCAAATACTCTTATTGTTTTGATTTCTTGATTTTTCAAAGAGGGTGTTAGTTTTTTTTGAATAAAATAATAGTTATTGAATTCTTTTAGGTCATAATATAATGGTTTTCTTCCAGGGTTAATTGGGTTTATATTGTTTTCTTTGATAATTCTTTGGATATTTCTTATTGATTGGTCTGTCATTGTTGCTAAATCTTTTTGTGTGAAATATAATTTTTGTTCTTTTTCTTCCATGTCGTCAAATTCTTCATCATAATACAACAGATCATCTTTCATTTCTTTTAATATCTGTATAAACTCTTCAATTTCTTCTTTGTCTTCATATGTTTTTGGATTTACTAAAAAATTATACAAAACTTCTTTATTTTTAGACTTTAAATCAGAGAAAATGTTTAATAATTCATGTATTTTGAGCATTGTTTTCCCTCCTTACCTCCCATTTTCATTTATTTGTTTCAATAAAGATTTTCTTGATTGAAAGTATTTTTTTAAATTATCATAACTATCTTCTCTTTTCATTATGTCTATATAAGTTATTGTTATTCTCCCATCATTTTCTACCCAATACGATAACCGGTAATATACTCTATCATGTATGAATTTGTACGTCCTGATTCCTCTTAAGTTTCCTGTTTTCATTTCACCTATTGTGTAATCATAATTTATTTCCAAGACTGATTGCAATATTTTTAATAGAAGGTCCCTATTGTTTATTTTTTTCAATGAGCGTTTGAAGATTGGGAAAGGTGGATTTTCAAGAGCTTTTATTATTTCCTCTTTTAACTGTTTTGGGGATAATTCTTGCAAGTCTTTTTCTCTTTCTCCCATTCTCTACACCCCATTATATCATTTTATTATTAAAATTCAATTAATTTTTACTACTTGTCGTTTTTTGTCGTTATTATACTTATCCTTACAGTATATTTTATCATATATATAGATGCGAAGTGTTTCTTTAGTTCATTATCATAACTTGAACGAAAAAACCACGAGTAATATTTTGAACTTTTTAAAAAAGAGGATAAAAGAAACAGCCTCAAGCGCCCCGAAGGGGGTTCAAGGAAAGACAGCCTCACGACAAATATAGTCCCTGTTCTTCCAGGCTGTGTCACACACGGGGATACAATAGAAGAAGCAATAAAAATGGCGAAAGAAGCTATTCAATTATACATAGAAAGCTTGCAAGAACACAGAGAAGAGATACCTTCTGAAGATGAAACTATAGAGTACACAATAACAGTGGAAATTTAAATTTGCTAAGAAACTGGAGGAATAATCTTGAGATTTTCCAAACTATATGCTCTTACTTTAAAAGAAACTTCACCTGATTCTCGGTCCGAGGGTGAAGGGGTGCAAATAAAATTATTAAAAAGATATCACTCCTCCTAAAGCAAAAAAGAAGAGTGATATCTCTTTTAAATACTCAAAAATCTACCTTCTACAACTACTTTACTAAGTTTTTTAGTTCCTCTAATGTAATACTTAGAATATTTTTCTTTATTGGGTTTATAGTTTCTTCGTTTGCTTTTCTGATCTTTTCTTCTAAACTTTTATCAAAATCTTCTCCAAAACTTTGGTTTAGAATTTCTATGATTAATTCTCTTTCTCCTTCAAGTTTCCCTTCAACTTTACCTTCCAATCTAGCTTTTTCTCTGTCTCTTTTTGCTATCTCTTCTAATGTGTTAAACATTTTTGGCACCTCCATTTCTTCTAAATAAAGTATAATGAGATTTATAGCGCCCTTCGCCCTGCTGCCCGCCCGTGAGGAAAAGGATCTTTATTAACTCCCCTTCGCTCAGCAGCCCACACATAAGATTAATGAAGTGTTTTCTTTGTTAACTTAATCATATCATTTCTTTTTGAAGACAGGTTTGTGAAAAAAGTTGACAAAAGCCGATAAAAATAGTAAAATTGAGGTGTGTAAAAAAATAAAAGCCAAGGAACCCTTGGCTTTTATTGGTGGGCTCGGGTGGATTCGAACCACCGACCACCCGGTTATGAGCCGGAAGCTCTAACCAACTGAGCTACGAGCCCAATCACGTTGATTATTATAGCATTTAAAATGACATTTGTCAATACTTTTTTAATGAAGAAAATTTTTCTCTATTATGATGGTTTAGCGAAGGGATAAATAAATTTTAAAGGAGCATTTAGTGAAATGAGCAGCAACGTAGAAAGCCTAAAAAACCAAGATGACCCTGTGAAAATGCTAATAGAGAAATATCCAAGAATTATAGTGCTAAAAGCGGCCTTCAACCTCTTAGACAATGAAGAAAAAATAGATTTGGAAAGTTTAGAAAACGAAGTCGTCAAGTTATTAAAACGATAAAGGGCTGATTTAATCAGCCCTTTAATTTTAATTATTTGGTACATTCACTAAAGGGTAGGAAAGCTCAACTCCCACCAAACTGGCTATTTTTCTAGGAAGGTCTGTGTTATCCATAATACCTACAAATTTCTCAGCTCCAGGTCCAAAAGCTAATACAGGTACTAACGCACCGGAATGATCATGCGTTGTCCAGCCAATACTTGCTCTGGCACTTGTGATCTCTGCTAAAGCCCTTATTTTGTTACCAGCGGCTTCCAAATAAGCGACCTCTTCTTCTGACAAATCAAATCCATAATACTCTTTCACGTTAGATTTTAATTCTTCAGTATTTTTAGAATTAGCTACAACCCAATCCGTAGTTTTCTGATATTTTCTAACCATTTCCAAATCCATCGTGTATCCACCTGTTGATAAACCCAAACCTCCGGTTTCGTGGTCAGAGGTGACAACTACCAAAGTATCAGGATTTTCTTTTGCAAAATCTAAAGCAACCTTCACTGCTTCATCGAATTCAACTATTTCTTTCCACATACCAAAGACATCGTTATCGTGACATTCCCAATCGATTTGAGAACCTTCAACCATCAAAAAGAAAGGCGTATCATCTTTAGACAAAATCTCTATTGCTTTTGCTGTCATCTCAGGTAAAAGTGGTTCAGCTGGCGTTCTTTCTGTAACGCTATTCATATGACTTGAAGCGAACAATCCTAAAACCTTTTCTCCAGAGTAATCCATTAACTCTTGCTTAGTTGTTATATAGTCAAAACCATTTTCCTTTGCAACAGATATAAGATCTTTTCTATCAGCTCTTCTGGTAGGATCGAAATTTCTCCAACCCCCTCCTAAAGCAACGGTCAAGTTACTATTAACCAGCTGTTCAGCTAACTTGTCTTCTTCATTTCTGCTAAGCACATGACCATAAAAAGATGCTGGTGTGGCATGAGTTATTCTTGAAGTTGCAATTACGCCCGTTTTGTAGCCTTGTTCAGCCAAAACTTCAGCTATTGATGGCACGACTTCACCATTTGGAAGCATTCCTATAAAACCGTTGTTAGTTTTGTAACCAGAGGCAAGAGCTGTTCCCGCTGCTGCAGAATCGGTAACGTTGCTATCCGCAGAATAAGTGATGGCGTAACCAGTGTAGGGCATTTGCATCATGTAAAGCTCACGACCCTCTAAATAACTCGTTAACAAAATCTGATTTGAACCCATACCATCACCGATGAGAAATATCACGTTTTTTACATCGCCCGCGAATGTGAGCAATGACACCACTAAAACCAACATAACCAACAAAATACCCTTTTTCATACTTTCTTTTTACCCCCCTTTGAATTTTTAGTTACTCTCTTTAGAAGCTCTAAAACCCTGTATATAGCGCCCCTTCGCCCCGCTACCCACCCATAAAATTAGTGAAGTGTTTGCTCTGTCAACTTAATTATACCATATCTTTTTGAAGGTGTGTTATTTCTTCTCACGTAACTTCTGTATGATAAGTTTTATAGCGCCCTTCCCCCGCTCTCCACCCATTTCAAGGTAGGGACCTGGGGTCCCTTTAAACCCTCCAAACACCCATAAGGATAAAGGAGTAAGGCCTCGCAGCGCAGCCCGAACTACCAAAATTATTATAACCAAAAATCATTTGAGAGGTTTTAAGATATATAAAGAATTACTAAAAAAGCTCTCTATTTCTCAAAACTCCATCATCTATGTTCAATTCAAAATTCTTCGACTCTATTATCTTTATCAATTCCTTGAAACTTTCCTTTTCATTCCTTATTTGCCGTGAGGCTGTCTTCCCTATGTGCCGTGAGGCTGTTTCTTTTACCCTCTTTTTCAAAAAGTTCAAGATATTGATCTTCGTTTTTTCGTTCAAGTTATGATAATGAACTAAAAAACCACAATCTCTCTTTCCCAATTTCCAAACGATAGGCCTATCTTTATAAAACTTTTCATGAAGTTTTAGGTAATCTTTAAAGATATAATCCCTCAAACTTTTCTTCACAATACTCTCTAATTCAGAACGCTCCTTATTTACCGTGAGGCTGTTTTCATCGAATATTGAGGATAACAATCTATTTTCTTCATCGATTGAAAATCCAAAGGGGATAAAACCCGTATCCGCATTCAAAAGATACCTTTGGATACCGTTATCTATTCTTACAAAAGCTAATTTTGCTAAAATCTGATCTTGGTTACTCATACTGTTGTAGACGGAAATAGGACTTTGAAAACTTTCTTCTGCTTTTCTTTCCACATAGTTATCGTATGGCTCTCTTCGATGATAGTTGGTTACACCTTCATCAAAAGGCATAATGGAAATTAAAGACCTGATTTTATTATTATAAGCCTCCTTAATAAAATTTTCTATTTTGAAAAGTTCAGCTTCATTCAAACCAAATTCATAAAGATACTGGTCTTTCAATAGTTCTCTTAATGGGGGCAAACCCTTTACACCTTTACCGTTAGAAAAAGGGAAAAAGGCCGTAGGAATCCCCACTGTTTTATAAATCTCCTCAAATTTTCTTTCTTTCAAACTGTACAACTCCATTATGAGTATATCTATCAAACCTTCAGAAAGAAGCAGATAGGTATCAAGAGCGTTTTTACTCTCTATGAAATCATAAAACTTAGAAACACCATCGATACTCTCCTCGTTGAAGTGCAGTTCGTTTGGATATATCTCGGTATTCTGCTTTTTAATCGCTACGTTCAATCTAGCAAGCGCTTCTAACGCCTGAGTCTCAGAAGAACCCTCAAACAAACCTTGTGGAACGGGAAGCTTTTTCAAATCCCCAACCTCCAAATCCACGCTTCCTGCTATAAAACTCTCCAAGTAAGAAAACAAACTACTATTGAGCAA
The DNA here is from genome assembly GCF_002924625.1 of Petrotoga sibirica DSM 13575. Lineage (GTDB taxonomy): Bacteria > Thermotogota > Thermotogae > Petrotogales > Petrotogaceae > Petrotoga > Petrotoga sibirica. Next base: position 12,383 of record NZ_JAHC01000022.1, read on the forward strand.
GCCCAAAAACCTAAAGATATCTTCATCTTTTGAAAAAAACAAACTACTACCCTTACAATCGAACAAGAACCCAGAAGGGAGATATCTAAAAGTTGCCCCTTTCGAGGTTGTCATCGTGTAAGTTATCCCCTTTTTGAAATAGTACTTTCTATTTGGAAGATAGTTCCCCATTTTTGACAATAGATTATAATTCTCTTCATCGAAGGCTATAACCCGCCACAAATTGCCATACCATTTATTGTAAGGTCCACCTTTGGCATATGGGACCCATTTCTTTCCATCTTTAATATCTTCTCTTCTAACTTCCCAAAAGTACCTCAAAAACCTTTTGTTATCACCAGTAGCTATCCCCTGTCGTGCATCAGCGAACTTCTCCAAAGGCTCGTTTTCAAAGGTACGTACAACGTCTGAATCCACCCAATAAATGAAAGGAACCCTCGGAACCTTTGTAAAAACGTTCTTATCAACCCTAAAAACATACTTAGAAAGATAATCCTCTCGCTTCTTTTCCTCACTTGCCGTGAGGCTGTCTTTCCTTGAACCCCCTTCGGGGCGCTTGAGGCTGTCTTCCTTATGTGCCGTGAGGCTGTCTTTCCAAATAGAAAATAAAGCCCGTTTCTTAGAATCTTTCCCGTTAAAAGAGGTCAAGTTTATATATTCACCCAAACTCCCCTCCTCACTTGCCGTGAGGCTGTCTTTCCTTGAACCCCCTTCGGGGCGCTTGAGGCTGTTTTCCTTATGTGCCGTGAGGCTGTCTTCAGCTCTTCTCAAAACAAACATCGCTGTATCCACTAAAGCGTTATCAAACACCCCTCCAAGGCCAAAATGAACCAATCTCTCTATCTGAAAGTTATCTAATATGAACCTTCTTGTCTTCTCATAGCTTCCAATAAACATAAAGGTTTGAGGGGTAATCATACCAACAAATCCATTCTTCTTCACCAATTCGCAACTCTTTTTAATAAAGCAGGCGTACAGATTTTTTTTAAACTCACTATAATCCTCGTTTATGTACCTCTTCAATTCAAAATCATAATCAGAGGAATCTAAATAAGGAGGGTTAGTCAAAACAATATCGTATTTCAAAGAAAGAATATCTAAAGCTTTCTTCAATCGTTCATCGTTTATACCTGACTCCTTTAAACTTAAAACATCCTCTCTTCTCATTAAGCTTCCTATCTTTTCAAACTTCTTCAAATACTCATTCTGCCCTTCCTCATTTGCCGTGAGGGTGTCTTTCCTTGAACCCCTTTCGGGGCGCTTGAGGCTGTCTTCCTTATGTGCCGTGAGGCTGTTCCCTTTCGGAACAGCTACTATGTTTGTTTCAATCTTCTCATATGCTCCATCCTCCAAAGCCTTCAATCTCAACAACAAATTCGTAATTTCAACAGCGTTCTCATCTATATCTATACCGTATAAATTCTTAGTAATTATAAGTTTTGGAATCAAAGCATCATCGTAACCTTTATTTTGATACATCTCTCTCAACTTATCGTAAACCCCTATAACAAAGTTCCCACATCCACAAGCCGGGTCTATAACCTTAACATCCTCAATGTCCAAACTCTTCTCATCACCTGCCGTGAGGCTGTCTTTCCTTGAACCCCTTTCGGGGCGTTTGAGGCTTTCTTCCTCATTTGCCGTGAGGCTGTTTTCTCCGTAACATTTCCCCAACGTATTTTCCACCAAATAATCCACAATCCATTTTGGTGTATAAAACTGTGAAGTAACTCCATTTTTACCCTTTAAATCCTTACCTGCGAGGGGGCTGCCTTCGTTGAAATACTCGTAAGACCAAGAAATAATCTCCTCTTTCTTCCAATCTTCATCTTTCACAATTTGAAACAAATCTCTGACTTTTTCTATCGTTTGGCAAGTAATTCGGCTTTTAATCTCATCACTTAAATAACAACAATCAAAAGCTCTATTCAGAAGTTGAACCCCAGTAAGATAATCACCCAAAAGATCTGATTCCAAACCATCCTTATCTGCGATGAGGCTGTCTTCCCTTGAAACCCCTTCGGGGTGCTTGAGGCTGTTTCTCATATTTGCCGTGAGGATGTTTCCCTTTGCCTGTAAAACTCTTAAGACAATAAAACTCAAAAAAACATCCAACAAAACACTCTCCTCATCTACCGTGAGGCTGTCTTTCCTTGAACCCCCTTCGGGGTGCTTGAGGCTATTTTTCCTTGAACCCCCTTCGGGGCGTTTGAGGCCCCTTTCCTTATGTGCCGTGAGGCTGTCTTTTTCATTTATGACCTCTCTTTGCAGGATACTCTTAAGCTCCAAAGCCATTTTCTTAACGGATCTGTTCAAAATAAGCCACCTTCTCTTCTCGCTTTTTCATCCTAAAATCCTCTTCACCCAAATAAATCAAACCTTCTTTTGGAACGATTTCCAGCAACCTTGAAACGGTTCTATCTTCCAAAAAATTAACCAGCTCTTTGGGATTCAAGTTTGTAGAAATTATAACGCTTTTTTGGTTCCTATTGACCTCGTCTATAACGATTCTTATCTTCTGCCCTATCCAATCATAACCTTTGGCACCAAGATCGTCTATAAAAATCAAATCAGAATCAAGCGCTCTCTTAACAGCGGCATCGGCACCCTCAAAATTCTCAAAATCCCTCAACACATCCAAAACACCAATAGTACAACCCATAACAGCCGCCTCTTTTAACACCGTAAAACCTAACCTACTCTTCCCCGTACCGTATCCTCCATACAGTATCAAACCAACACCCTTCTCCCATAACTTCTCCTCAACGAAGTGACGGCACTTAGTTAAACCCTTCCTCAAATGCTCATTCAGTGCAAGAAAATTATCAAACGAGGCATCAAGGTAAATCTTTGGAGAAATATCCCTATAACTCCTACTCCCATTCAAATAATTCATATAAATCGAACACATATAATTATTGCCTAAAATCCCATGTGTTGGGCAATTTTCAGGATCCTTACAAAAGCATCGCTTCTCAGAAGAATTTGGCGTACTTGCTCCCTCCCTTATTTGCCATGAAGCTGCCTTTCCTTGAACCCCCTTCGGGATGCTTGAGGCTGTTTTCCTTATTTGCCGCGAGGCTGTGTCCTCCTGCTCCGTGAACATTATACCTCACCCCTTTATCGTAAACCTCTTTTTTCTCCTTCCTCATTTGCTTTGAGGCTGTCATCCTTGTCTGCCGTGAGGCCGTCTCTCTTAATTCCAAATCAGCAAACCAAAAAGCACTAGAACTAGCCCCTTTACCCTCCACATTTGCCTTAAGGTTGTTTTCCTTATTCACCGTAAGGCCGTTTCCCCCTGCTCCGTGAACATTATACCTCACCCCCTTATCGTAAACCGCTTTTTTCTCATTCCTCATTTGCTTTGAGGCCGTCATCCTTGTCTGCCGTGAGGCTGTTTCACTTAATTCCAAATCAGCAAACCAAAAAGCACTAGAACTAGCCCCTTTACCCTTGACACTTGCCGTGAAGCTCTCTTTCCTTGAACCCCCTTCGGGATGCTTGAGGCTGTTTTCCTTATTTGCCGCGAGGCTGTGTCCTCCTGGTCCGTGAACATTATACCTCACCCCTTTATCGTAAACCTCTTTTTTCTCCATCCTCATTTGCTTTGAGGCCGTCATCCTTGTCTGCCGTGAGGCTGTTTCACTTAATTCCAAATCAGCAAACCAAAAAGCACTAGAACTAGCCCCTTTACCCTCCACATTTGCCGTGAAGCCGCCTTCCTTGTCTGCCGTGAAGCCGCCTTCCTTGTTCACCGTAAGGCTGTCTTCCTTGTTTGCCGAGAGGCCCCCTTCCTCATTTGCCGTGAGGCTGTTTTCCTTATCTGCCGAGAGGCTGTTCCCTTTTCGCGGATAGCAAATAATCAATCCCCTATCCTCAAGTTCGCTTAAAGACTTAGAAACTGTATTCTTGCTAAAAGAAAGAAGTGAAGAAAGCTTTCGCTCAGAAAACATCAAAGGTCCCTCCCAATAACTCTTATTCGCCTCGTAAATCAAAAAGAAATAAAGTTTTGTGGCAGAAGAAGAAACCTTCTCCCTCTCATTTTCCCTGAAAAAATGGTTCAAAAGACTAAAAACATTCACAAAATCACCTCAGCATCCCAAAAAATTTTTTCTTCCCAATAGTAATATCTGCAAAAAGATAAAAATCCTTAAGGGGCGGCGGGCGGGAATAGATTTAAAAAAATCCAGCAAAAAACTCAAAAGCAAAGCTTTCAAAAAAAGGGATCCTAAGGGACGAAGCCCCTAAACTTCCCTCAAGCTTCCCAAGCTTTAAAAAAAGGAATCAAAAGGGGCGAAGCCCCTTCATCCACGTGGTGCGCCCAGCACTGGCAATAGCTAAGTGGTGAAAGTCCTCTGTGGGCCAGGTAGCGGGGACCACTAGCCGAAGGCAAGGGTGTCCACCGAAGGAACGATGTGAAAGGATACAGACATCATTCCTGTTGAACCGCCGTATACCGAGGGGTACGTACGAGGGTGTGGGAGGACGGTAGATAAATTAATTATCTACCTCCTACCCGATTCCATCCAGGTGTGCTGCTGGGCGAAGAGAAGCTAAAGCAGATTGTATGTAACTTAGAATGATGGAGGTATTTTAAAAATTTTCGATTCTAGAAGTGTGGTTTAAAGAAGGTTTTAGAGTTTCTAAAGAGAGCATACCGTAAAATAGATAAGGAGATGATCATCAAATCAAAACAGTATATGACCAGGTGATAAAGAAAGAAGGCATCAGAAAGGCAAAATAAGTAAAACTTAAGGAAACATACTCAATGCTATTAAAGCCAAACTAATCCACTTCCTGATGATCTTAAAGACAAAATATTAAAAAAATGGATAATGAAGCTAAACTAAATGATATTTTAGTTGCAGTTGTTAAACGTAGTTCTATAGACATGACATATAAAATGATACAAGGTCTATCTAGATTGCCCTATATCTTTTATTTTTTGTACAAGAATTTTCTGTGGGTAAAAAAGAAGAAGATAAGTTATTGAGTTATTATATCAATTAATCCATTTTGTTTAAGTTTATCGATATTTTCCAATACCTCATCTTCGCTAAAATAAGGTTTGATTTCATGTATTAACCTTGCTATGTCTTTTTCCATAAAATCAATATTATTTTCCTTATAGTCATTTACAACAAAATGTATGGTTGTAATTAATTCAAGCGATTTTGCCGGTAATGATCCGAATTTCTCCACTATGTCGCTTATTTTTTCTTTATTTTCTTCTATAAAAGTTTTAGCTTCATTATCAATATAGTCTATGACTGAATTTTCTCCAGGTAATATATTATATCTTCCATCAGCCACTTCTGTTTTTACCGCATCTAAATATGATAAATAATCCAAATCATCTAATATTTCTTTTGCAAACGGTCCATATGTATATAAACTGAAGTCATATCCTACAGGTACGTTAAGATTTTCTTGTAATAAATAAATTAGTTTAACTAAAGCAGTCCTCCCTATTTTGTATTCGCGTTTTTTCATCTCTTTAATTATGTCTATTATAGTTGCATATCTCATAAACTCCTTATTCTCCATCATATAACCCCTCCTTTACTTAAAATTTCAATTGCTTTCTTTTGTTCATTAAAGGGTACATATATCCTCTTTTGTTTTATTGCTTGGATATTTTTAATAGCATTAGATAATTGTGATAATGGCAAAATTTCAATTTTTCCACTTTCATTTTCTTTTAGTATCTTAATATCTTCATTACCTATATTATAAAATGATTTTTCAGCTTCATCCATAAAGGTTTGATTTATTTCTTTAGATAGTTTTTCATAAGCATTATTAAATTTGTTCAAATCATTAATATTAGGAACCTCATTGGTATGATAAACACATCTATCATGTTTACGATCTAAAATTATATTGCAGTCATTCAAATCTCTATTTTTCTTTATCAAATTACCAACTTTCCAGTCATCCCAATCCAAATAATCATTAATGTTTTCTTCATTATCAGGTGGCTTCATCTTACCGTCCTTATATTTTAGTTTTAATAAAAGTTCTTTTTCGGCATTTGCAATATGATGGTCATATGCCCTCCTTGTATGGTGGAAATAAACCTGGGTAAACATATAGTATCTAGCAAATATTAAAGATTCGGCTACGTGTAATCCACCTTCATTAAATCCTAAAATAAATCCTTCATCCGTATGGATCATCACAATAGTCTTTAATAATCTCTTGAGGTCAAACACCCCATATTGGACACCCGCATGGTAAGAATCTCTCAAGAGATAGTCTATTCTGTCTGCATCAACCTGTCCGCTTATTATATCAGTCCAAAAGAATGATTTCTTCAATATTTTATAATCTTTTTCTACAAATGCTGCTACCTCTTCAGCCTTTATATCATAATTGTTGTTTAACTTATTATTTTCTATGACATCTTTAAATATAGTTTTTATTATAGCGCCGCTGTAATCTTCATGCTTATATATTTTTTCTGGGTCTTTATGCGGCATTATGCTTTCGCTTGCATGCGAAAACGGAGCGTGGCCAACATCATGTAAAAGCGCCGCTAATCTTATAATGGTTCTCATTTTGTTTAACCCATCTTCATTGTAACCATAGTCGAACTTGAGTATATCTTTACATTCATTAACGATATTGTCAAAAATCTTAGTGGCAACATGCATAACTCCCAATGAATGTTCAAACCGTGTATGCATTGCACCTGGATACACCATATCCGTCAAAGCCAACTGACGTATCCTTCTCAATCGCTGGAATGCAGGATGATTTATAATGTCTCTCTCCCACTCATTAATCTCAATGAAACCATAAATAGGATCTCTTATCTCCCATAGATTTTCTTTCAAATTACCCCCCCACCTTTTGCAACATGAATTATTTCACGTTATATAGAAATGTTGCACATCGTTTGATAAGCGAGAGCGATCACATTCTTCTATTGCATATGTAATAACTAATGAAAAGAGTTTCTACCCTCTTTATATTTCTGCTTGTAACTTTTTCGGCAGTATCTGGATACCTGTCAGATCATAATCTTCCTGGGCCATGGCTACAGAGTCGGGGATTATAAAAAAATAACACCTTAGTCACTAATATAAATAAAAACTTTGTTTTCATTTCCGATTTTGAAATTTTCCCTTTTTATTAATTCGTAATATACGAAGTATCATTTTAGTGTAGAAATCCTACTTTTTATTTCTTTTTCTAAATCCTTGAAGATTTTATAAGGAACATGTTGAAAAAAGGTTTAGACTTTGGTATCGATTTTTCTAAATATCTGCACTTAAACTTCAATATTTTTTTATCTGGTTTTACGTTACAAATAACATCTGTTTTGAATTTGGATTAAAGGACTGATTTGTAGCTTAATGTATAAGAAGGCTTTCTAATATTGATTCTACTGGTAGTTGATTCTTTCAAATATTGATTCATAAAATTAGTTGACATTTTCTTAGAACATTTCTCGCATCCTGTTCATAATGATTTTAAATTAATATTGTTCATATTTACTTTTGTCCTTATACATTATACCATAAATCATAATAATATTACAGTTTTAGTTGCTTCATTATTAATATTTATTTTCAAGTTTCATTTGCTCAAATTTGGTTGGTGAGAGAAATGAGTTTTTACACTTATATCAACTATTTAATTTGGTAAAAGTATCGCGCCCTAATTATTATCTCCAAATAATGAGCATTGTGACTAGATTTAAATTAATGTGTTGAAAACAAACAACGCTCCTTTCCCAAATGGCGGGGAAAAAAGTAAACTAATTGAAAATATCTTAACATCGAAGTTTGTTTATAGTGGTCTTCTGAAAAAAAAATAACCGGAAAAATACTAAGACATTTCTCTTTTTCGCCCTAAAATACCCTTCGCCCAAATAAATCAAACCTTCTTTTGGAACGATCTCCATCAACCTTGAAACGGTTCTATCTTGCGGAAGGCAAAACTTCTCCCTCTCATTTTCCCTGAAAAAATCGTTCAAAAGGCTAAAAACATTCACAAAATCACCTCAGCATCCCAAAAAATTTTTTCTTCCCATTAGTAATATCTGCAAAAAAATCCGGCTTTTTATTTCTCCCTACAAAATGAAAAAAAATATATTATATATTTTTATATATTTTTATATATTTATAATAATAAATATAAATACCTTATAGGCTGTCCCAAAAATTGACCCACAACTGGGTCAAAATTTGACCCAAAACTGTCCCAATTTTTGACCCAGGTGGATCAAAAATTTATCCTCTAAGGGTGGTGGGTGGGAATAGATAATAAATCTTAAAGTCAAAGACTTTAAAAAAGTGTTCATAAGGGGCAAAGACCCTAAACTTCCCTCAAGCTTCCCAAGCTTTAAAAAAAGGGATCAAAAGGGGCGAAGCCCCTTTATCCTCTGAGGGTGGCGGGCGGGAATAGATAATAAAAATTTTTTTAAATACTCTCAAGCCTTTAAGGCTACCTAGCCTTCAGCAGTATCACAAAGGGCGCAGCCCTTTAACTCTCCCCAAAGCTTGATTAGCTTTGAAAAAAAGTGTTCATAAGGGGCAAAACCCCTTAAAGCTTAGGGATCAAAAGGGACGGAGTCCCTTCCACAAAGGGCGGCGGGCGGGAAAAGATCAAACAGTAAACAATTATTTACCTCAATTTAAGTATTCTTACGGATACTATTAGTGGAGGTGAGAAAATGAAAGAAATAGTAGGATTAATCCCAGACCTTGTACAAATGGTGGAAGTACCTGGCAATGGCAAAAAGAAAAAAGAAATCGTCCTAAACGCAGTTAGAGAATTCCTAAAATCCATTGGTAAATACTCTCCGATCATGGATCTAATAATCTCCATACTCATCGACGGAGTAGTAGCGTTACTATTTCCAAAACCAAAAGAACCAGAAAAAGCATAAAATGATTTCTCCCCGGGGAAGTAAAGCAGGCCAAACCAAAGAAAACAAAAACACACAGGAGGAGGTAACACATGGCAATGAACTTAGAATCAAGAAAAGCAAAGATCGTCTGGATAAGCATAGTAGACGGAAAAGAACAAAAAAAGTATAAAAGCTACGACTTATTCACAGACGTAGAAGCAGACATAAAAACCGCCTTACAAGGATTAGTCTCACTCTGTGAAAACACCAATGCGGTTTATTACTTCGACGAAAGCTACGAAATAATCTAAAAAGGAGGAAATAGAGAATGAGAAGATTAAGAATGAAATTCTATGACCCAGCAGAAGGAAAAAGCAAAACCCTATCAGTAGACGGAGTATTAGAAACACTAACGCAAGCAGAAATAGAACCAATAATGCAAAGCTTGATAGGCGTATTAGTACCAACAACGGCACAAGTAGACGAAGCAGAAATCGTTGAAACAACGACAAATGAAGTGTTCAACCTCATTCAATAAAGAAACACACTCATGCCTCTTGACGGGGCATGAGTTTTTTTGATATATTAGTATACGCACGTATAATATACTCTAAAAATGCCACACAACTACCCATCCTCATGGTCTTTCTTAGCCTTTAAACAGGGATCATAAGGGGTAAAGCTCCTTTATCCGCTGAGGGTGGAGGGTGGGAATAGATAATAAAAGATAATCAATTAAAAAAGGGGGAAACCACCATAAAACATCAAAACTACACCAAACTAACGGACCACGAACTAATAGCACTCTCCAAAAACGGCGACAAAAAATCAAAAGAAACCCTATTCACCAAATACAAAGGCTTTCTTGTCAACGAAGCAAACAAACTCACCAAAAGTTGTGGCATAGACTTTGAAGACAGCTTTGGAAGTTTAACTTACCTCTTCCTATGTGCGATTGACAACTTCAATCTCAAAGGAAATTTCACAGGATACATGAAAAAATTTGTACAACTAAAAATAAAAAGCGACATCGGAAAAAGAAAAGCAAAAATGCCCTACGTACCAAAAGAGTACCCCTTTTACCTAAGAAACTTAGAAGAAATAATGATCGTTGAAGAAGAGATTGCCTACTATGAATAAAGCTCCTTACGAACAGGTTTCGGGGGCAAAGGGGCGCTAACAAAGGCTAAGCACAGCTTACATAAAAAGCACAAAAATTAATTCACAAAAGTAAGATTTTGATCTTAAAAGGGTCACAGGGCGGAGCCCTCCGCCCATTTTAATCCCTATTTAATTAATATTCAGTAAAATTAACTCTAACAAGTAGTTGATTTTTTAAAAGAATATGCTATAATAAATTTTGAAAAACAAAAAAATTTTACAATTTCAACTTAAAACACCAATTAAGATTTAATTTTAAAAGCCCACAGGGCTTTTATCAAAACAGCAACTCACAACACCTAACAGGGGGTTTGAATCGAAAATGCGAAAAGCAGCGGTTCACTTATTAGACATAACGCTCATATTCATTATGAACACTTTCATATTAGACCTACCAATAACCATCTCAACAATCTCATCTCTAATAATATACCTCGGGATATATTCTTTCAGAACATACGACACAGAAACGATGAAAAGTTACATAGAATCTCTAATAAAAACCACCGTTGGAACTCTTGTGAGTTTCATCGTTATACTAATTATCTACTTCTTCCTCAGTAAGTACTTCAACAGATACTTTTTCCTCACCAACCTATTGTACACAATAACCCTCTTGCCAATAATACACAAAATAGAATATAATATCTACGAAAAACACATGCCTGTAAAAAATTACCTCGTAATAGGCAGAAAAGAAGAAATAGGCAACATAATGGAAGAAATCTCAGAAAAAGCGCTCAACAAAATAAAATTCACACAATACATAAACCCAAACCCAGTAACACTTGATGAAATAATAAAACAAAACACACAAAAAACATTAACCCAAACAATACACGGCATAGTAATAACAGACCCAGAACTAGAAGAAAAGGTAAAACCACAAATACAAACCTACAAAGCAGAAGGCTTAGAGATTCAATACTTACCAAACATGGTAGAAAAATACCTAAAACGCATACCAATAGAAGTTGCTCAGAGATTCAAAGAATATTACGAGGTGGTGTTTCAAAAAGTAGAGGAGTACCCTTCAAAGAGATTTCTTGATATAATAATATCGACCATCGCCTTAGTAATACTCTCCCCAGTGATACTAATACTATCTCTAATAATACGCATTGAAGATGGAAAACCAGTAATATACACACAAGAAAGAATAGGCCTCAACAACGAAAAATTCACAATGCACAAATTCAGAAGCATGAAAAATAACACAGAAAACAGCAACGCTAAATTTGCAACAGATGAACAAGACAGAATACTAAAAATAGGCAAAATTATTCGACCAATAAGACTCGATGAAATACTCCAGTTTTATGATATACTAAAAGGCGATATGTCTTTTGTAGGTCCTAGGCCTGAACAAACAAAATTTGTAGAAGAATACAACGAGCTCATCCCTTTTTATTGGGCAAGGCACAAACTAAAGCCAGGCTTAACAGGCTGGGCACAGATAATGTACAAATACTCTTCTAATTTAGAAGAAGTGAAAACAAAACTTAGCTATGACCTATACTACGTAAAAAACAGAGATATATTCCTAGACGTGAATATCGTGTTCAAAACCATAGAAGCGGTATTTTGGAAAAGGGGAGCGGTGTAGTGTCAAAGAAAATATTAATTCTAGCTAATCATATAGATTGGGTGTTTTCTTTAAGGAAAGAACTTATTGAAAGATTTATAAAAGATTATAGTGTTATCATTTCAATACCTTATAAAAAAACTGAAAAAATCGAATATTTTAAAAATATAGGGTGTGAATTTAAATATGTAAAATATGAAGCAAGATCTACTAACATTTTTAAAGAACTTGATTTAATAAAAGAATATAAAAAAATAATTAAACAAATAAAACCCGATATAATATTGACCTATACAATAAAACCAAATATATATGGAACTTACGTAGCTAAAAAATACAAGATACCTATTATTCTCAACATAACAGGGTTAGGATCTGGTTTTAATAATAATAGTATTAAACATTTGGTAACAAATATGTACAAATACGCTTGTAAAAATGCTTCTTTCATTTTTTTTCAAAATGAAGATAATTATAGATATTTTATAGACAATAAAATTGCAGAAAAAGCTAAATCCAAAATTCTACCAGGTTCAGGTGTTAATTTAGAAAAGTTTAAGCCTACGAAAAAATCAAAAGATGATGGGATAACAAGATTCCTTTTCATAGGTCGAATTATGAAAGAAAAAGGCATAGAAGAGTACTTAGAAGCTGCAAAATACATTTCTAATAAATATTCAAACGTAGAATTTCAAATCTTAGGCCCATTTGAAGAGGAAAAGTATAAAGAAGTAATTTTAAACCTTAACAACTCAAAAATAAAGTATTTAGGAATCTCTGAAGACGTAAGAGATCAAATTAAAGAAGTAGATTGCATTATAAACCCTACTTACCATGAAGGAATGTCAAATGTTCTATTAGAAGGAGCGGCTATGGGGAAGCCTCTTATTGCAACTAATATCCCAGGATGCAGAGAAATAGTTGAAGATGGCGCAAATGGGTATTTGTTTGAACCAAAAAACACACAAAAACTAATAGAAAAAATAGAACAGTTTTTAAAGTTATCTCCTTCCGAAAGGGAGAAGCTCGGGACAGCTGGAAGACAAAAAGTTGAAGAAAACTTCGACAGAAACATTGTGATAAAAGCATACCTTGAAACACTTAGAAAGATACTAAATTAGTGCGTGAGATATCAAGTATCTTAATTCATTAAGAAGGTGATTTAATGTCAAATGTTCTTGTAACAGGTGGAGCTGGATTCGTTGGATATCACCTTTCTAAAAAGATTTTAGACAATAACTTTTCAACTATAATTTTAGACAATTTGGATGATTATTACGATATCGAACTAAAATTAAAAAGATTGTCTCTTTTAGGAATTGATACTTCAGAAATCAAATATGGAAAAGAGCAAAAAAGTAAAATGTATCACAATCTTGGATTTGTAAGAGGAGATATATGTGATAAAGAGCTAGTAGAAGATCTCTTTTCTAAAAATAACCTAGATTATGTAGTTCATATGGCAGCAAGATCAGGAGCAAGAAATTCATTTTCTAATCCCCTAGAATATATAAAAAATAATGTCGAAGGCACTACTAATATTTTGGAAATTGCGAATAGATATAATGTTAAGCATTTTTTATTCACTTCCTCTAGTTCAGTTTATGGAAATATGGAAGAAAATAAAGATATGAGTGAATTGAAACCTATATCGTTGTATGGAGCTACCAAGTTATCTGCAGAAATAATCGCAGAAACATATGCCAAATCAAAAAAACTTCCAATAACAATATCAAGATTATTCTCCGTTTACGGCCCCTTAGGAAGACCAGATGGGTTTATATATAAATGTATAGAAAGCATAAAAAATGAAATATCTATTGAACTTTTTAACAATGGGGAAATGTGGCGTGACTTTATTTACGTAAAAGACGTGAGCGAAATATTATTTAGAATACTACTATCAATTCCTGAAAGGGGCTTCAAAGTATATGATGTGGGAAGTGGAAAAGCTACTAAAATAACCGAAGTGCTTCAAATCTTGGAAGAAATCTTAGGTAAAAAGTCAATAGTAAAAAATATCAGCGGAAGTAAAAACGAAAGCATAATAACAAAAGCGCATAATGAATTGATCTATCAAGATGTAAACCTCGAAAAAGTATCTGATTTGAAAGCAAATCTAACAGATTTTTTACAAACTCAGAAGGTCTATTAAAACTATAGACTATTCATAAAGTTATTACTTAGAAAAGATTAGAGACTTTGAAAATAAAATGATTTTAAAAAATAAGATTCTGATTGTAAAAGGGTTACAGGGCGAAGCCTTTCCACCAGCCGGCTGAGCGATTGCAGGTTTTTTCCTTTAACGGGCGGGCTGCGGGGCGAAGGGGAGCTAAAGAGTTTTTACATAAAGTATTGAAAAAATCCCCAGGAGGTCAAAAATTGATATCTAACTACAAAAAACTAGATAACACAAAAACATATTTAGTAACAGGTGCAGCTGGCTTTATAGGATTTCATCTCTCTAAAAGATTATTAAACGAAGGATGCAGTGTAATTGGATTGGACAACTTAAACGATTATTATGATGTAAACCTAAAAAAGGATCGGTTAAACATTTTAAATCAACAAGAAAAATTCAAATTTAAATATGTCGATTTAAAAGATAAAGAAAAATTAGAAAATATATTCAAAGAAAGTAAGATAGATATCGTCGTTAATCTAGCGGCTCAGGCTGGGGTAAGATACTCTATTCAAAATCCTGATGTTTACATTCAATCCAACGTAGTTGGTTTTCTAAATATATTAGAAATGTGTAGGCATTACAAAATAGAACATTTAGTTTATGCTTCATCGAGTTCAGTCTACGGATTGAATATAAAAATGCCTTTTTCGGTTCATGATAATGTAGACCATCCCTTAAGCTTGTATGCAGCAACTAAAAAGTCTAACGAATTGATGGCACACACTTACAGTCATTTATATGGACTACCAACAACAGGCTTGAGATTTTTTACTGTTTATGGCCCGTGGGGAAGACCCGATATGGCATTATTCTTATTCACTGAAGCTATTCTTAATGACAAACCAATAAAAGTATTCAATTATGGTAAAATGAAAAGAGATTTTACATACATTGACGATATAATTGAAGGGGTAGTAAGGGTATTAAACAACCCACCGCAACCAAATCCTAATTGGGATAAAAGAAACCCAGATCCCGGAACAAGTAGCGCTCCTTACAAAGTATACAACATTGGGAACAATAACCCTGTAGAATTGATGAAATTCATTGAAACATTAGAAGATAAATTAGGTAAAAAAGCAAAAAAAGAATTCTTACCTATGCAAGATGGAGACGTACCAGAAACCTACGCCGAGATAGATGATTTAGTAAAAGATTTTGGATTTAAACCAAGTACCAGTTTAAATGAAGGAATTGAACGATTTGTTGAGTGGTATAAGGAGTATTATTAAGTTTAAAAATTGAATTAAATTCTTATAAATATTATTTATATATATTTTTTAAAGGGTGAAGAATTTTGATTGCAGCAAAATCAAAAGAAAATATAGCAGAAAATTTATTAATGGTTTTGTTAATAACAATTTTAGGAATGGTAATTCTTTCTTTTCCCATTGAAGAAGGTATAGGTTTTGTTTCTTTTTTAGGAATTTTGATCATCACCTTAATAATTGGGGCTAAAAATCCTTCAATCAAAGTAGCTTTATTAATTGCCTTTATTGTTAGATTTACTCTTGCTTTAATACAGTTTTACGCTTTTCCCTTACCAGATTCTACAGCAGATGCCGTTACTTTTGAGAGAGTTGCTTGGGATATGGCTTCTCAAGGGAATTTAATCCAAACCTTCACTTTTGGTGCTCGTTTCTATTCTTGGATAATTAGTATTTTTTATTCCTTATTTGGTGTCCGAAGTCCCTTGTTTATGCAATCTTTAAATGTTTTACTTGGTATTTTAATAGTATTCAATGTATACAAGATAACGAAAATAATATATAATGATGAACGTGTAAGCTCCATAGCTGCTTTAATCGCCTCACTATATCCAACTTTAGCGCTGTACTCTGCAATAACTCTAAGAGAAGCCTTTTTCACTTATTTTGCAAGTGCAGGAATTATATTTTTTGTAAAATGGTTAAAAGAGAATAATATAAGCACATTCTTATTGGCTATTATTCTTTTTTTACTTTCATCTTTATTCCATACTGCTGGATTTTTCTTAATAATTTCAGCTTTCTTAGTCCTGCTTTTCGAAGTATTCAAATTTTTAAAGAAAATGAAGTTACCCGTGAGGAGAATTACTTTAGTATTTTTTGGAATAATTGTTATTGTTTTTATGATCACAAGCGGAGTAGGAACTGACAAAATTATTGGTTTCTTAATTTCCGAAGATCCAGCAGAAGCTTTAATAACAACGCAAATTGCATATCAAAGGGGAAGAACAGCTTTCCCAGCTTTTTTAATACAGGATTCTTTAATTGGAACGATATTAGTTTTACCCATTAGATTTTTATATTTTGTTTTTTCACCGTTTATCTGGGATATTTCTGCAGCTGCTGATATAGTCGGTCTAATTGATGCACTAATTCTTATCATTCTATTTTGGAATATATTCAAATTCAAAAGATATGATCAAAATAAAGATGTGGTAAAAATCATGACTTTTTTTCTAATACTAACATTACTAACAACTTCATTAGGTGTGAATAATGTTGGGGCTGCAATAAGGCACAGAACAAAGTTTGTTCCCATAATTATTTCACTAGCATCTTATAATCTTTTTTACAATTCAAAAGTTTTTAGGTTTATCAGGAGTATTTTTATAACCTAATGATGGAATTGAAAAGGACTATCGCACAAGAAGAGAGTTTAAATTTCTATAAATATATTATTATAAATTAAGATTCCTTGGAGGATTAACTGACCATGAAAATACTTCACATCATTAATAACTTAGGGTCAGGAGGGGCGGAAAAATTAATCGAAGATTTATTACCCTTGATGAACAATACAGATGGAGTTAAAGTAGACTTACTCTTATTAACCAATGAAAATAATGTATTTGATAAAAAACTGACTAAGAGCGGTATTCAAATAGAAATTGTCCCAACGAATAAAATCTATAATCTTTTAAATATTTATTATATTAGAAAATATATCAAAAAAGGACAATACGATGTGGTGAATGTTCATTTATTCCCCTCTCTTTATTGGGCTTCCTTTGCTTCAAAATTAATATTTAAAAATAAACCCAAATTTGTTTTCACTGAGCATAGTACACACAACCAAAGAAGAGAGAAAGGATATTTGAGAATAATAGAGAAATTTGTATATTCTAGTTATGATAAAATAATTTCTATAAGTCAACAAGCTGAGGATAATCTTATCAAATGGTTAAAACCAAAAAATAACGGTCGATTCATAATCATCGAAAATGGAATAGATCTAAAAAAATTCGAAGAAGCTAAGCCCTATCTTAAACGTGAAATTAATACAAAGTTCGACGAAGATACGAAGCTTATTTGTATGGTAGGTAGATTTTCAGAAGCTAAAGATCAACCCACATTGATAAAAGCAATGAACCATATCTCCTCGAATGTTCATCTTTTGTTAATTGGAGAAGGCCCTTTAAAAGAAAAAAATAAAGAGTTAGTGAAGCAGATAAATTTAGAAGATAGGGTCCACTTTTTAGGATTTAGAGACGATGTGCCTAGAATTCTAAAAACCGTAGATATAGTTGTTTTGTCCTCTAATTGGGAAGGACTCCCTTTATCAGCTGTTGAAGGAATGGCTGCTGGGAAACCTTTAATAGGCAGCAACGTTCCAGGAATTAAAGAAGTCGTAGAGAATTATGGATTGTTGTTTTCAAAAGGCAATAGTGAAGAATTAGCTAACAAAATAAATCAGCTCATTAATGATCCACTAAAATATAACAAAATTGCCAAAAAATGTCAACTAAGAGCAAATTCTTACAATATAGAAAAAATGGTCGATGAATATATTGAGCAATATAAGATATTGTTAAACTGTAAAAATCGTAAAATTTATAAGGATTGATTCCAGAGCAAAAAGCTCTTCTCAAATCTTTCGATTTTTATTTTCGTTGGTAAATTTAATTCCAGTTTTATTAACTACTATGGAAAAATCAAGAAGACAATAGAGTATATGAAAACACACCACAGAAAACCATTGTTGATAAGGCAAAACACAGAAAAATAATACAAACATATGGAAGAAATAGAAAGTACAAACGTTGTAATATACTGAAATGTGTAAGATAAGAAGAAACTTGAAGGGTTAAAGTGTGAGTTTTTGATGGATCGTATTTAAACCAAAGGAATGGCAAATACAACTAATTGTAAAAGTGAGCTAAAGTTCTAACGAGAAAATTTTTTATATAAGGGGCTTTATTATGGTAAAAATATCTGTGATTATACCTGCGTATAATGTTGAGAATTATATAGAAAAGACATTAAAAAGTTTAACTCTTCAGACGTTTAAAGATTTTGAAGTAATTATTGTTAATGATGGTTCTACCGATAATACTGAAAACAAAATAAATTCGATCTTAAAAAATGCAGATTTTCCCTGGAAATTGTTAAAACAACAAAATCAGGGCGCCAGTGCAGCAAGAAATAAGGGGTTATCTGAAGTAAAAGGAGAATATGTTTCCTTTCTTGACGGCGATGATTATTACAATGTTTTTTTTCTTGAAAAAATGTATAATAAAGCCAAGGAAAATGATTATGATATGGTTGTTTGCAGTTATATCTTAATCTCAGAAAATGAAAAAATTATCTCTAAATCGTTACAATTAGACGATCTTTTAGGTAAACCTTTGAATGGTAAAGATTTTCTAAAAATAATTTTGCAAAAAGAGATCCAGCCAACGATAAGCAGTATTATTTTCAAAAAAAAGTTATTGATCGACAATAATTTAATATTTACAAAAAAATGTACTAACGGAGAAGATGTGGAATTTTCGATAAAAGCTTTATTTCATTCTAGATTAGTAATTAGCGTTCCTGAACCTTTGGTGTTTTATGTCAAAAGGAAATCTTCTGCTAGCCAAGAAAGTACAGTAAGAGTCTTTCACTTTGTTGGAGCTATGAAAAGAGTTCTAAGGTACTTAGAAAAAAATCATGCTGAGGATGAATTATTATTTTTAATAAAGCACAAACGAATACCTCAAGCTTATATCACTTCGCTTGCCAAAATTTCTAAAAGTAAAAATCCTGAGAATAAAAAGATCTTATTAAAAGTTATTAAGAACCCAAAAGTCAAAGAGACTCTACTTAATTACCAACCAAAAAGTTGGAAAGAAAAGTTGAAATTGAAGACCTTAATTTATTTTCCCAGATTATTTTATTTAGTATATAATAAAAGATTAAATAACCTGGCTCTCCTCCAAAAAGTGTGGGTAGAAAAAATGAAAGATAAACTTATGATTAAATAATTTTGCAACTTTTAGAAAAATTGGAGGAGCTGAGGAGTGAAGAGAAAAAGCTAATATTTTTAAAATCAAAAAGTTCTTTTCTTTAAAGGGAGAGCGAAGGAATCGAGTTTTTTTATCACGAAACTATACAGTTAGTTTTAACAGAAAGTTCCATGAATAAACTAAAAGTTATTAAAAGGATAATGCATGGATGAAACAAATTTGAGATGCTGAGATAGAAAGTTCTTATTATTAGGAGGAGTAGATAGAGATCCATACTTAATGGATAGAATTAGTATTCGATGAGCAACAGTATTAGCACTGACTGTTGAATCTAATTCTCTATTGAAGAAATGCTGCTGGTGAGTTTTTCTAATTGCCTAAGCATCAGTCTGACTTCCCATAATTTAATTTCGTCAAAAAGGAGGAAAAATTTTGGTTTTAATTGTTTGTAGTACACCATTGCAAATTATGAATGCTTTAAATTTAAAGCTTACTCTTTTAAAAAATGATATAGTTGATTTAATTGTTTTAGATCATAGCAAAGACAATATAATTTATTATGAAGAGCTTAAAAAATCGAATTTTTTTAATGATTTGTTTTTTTTAAAATCTAAATATATGAATACTGATAATATCAAAATTAAATGGTTAAGATATTTAAAAGCTATTAACCATTATATAAGAAAAAATAAATTTCTTAGACAGTCTACTGGCTTTGATAAAAAATATGAAGAATTTTTTGTATGTTCACCAGACCTTCCTTCTCAGATCATATATTATCACTTAAAGAAAAATAATCCTTCAATAAGACTCAATATGCTAGAAGAGGGTACTTTTGCCTATCAATATTTTTTACCTCGATATAAGAATAAATTATTAAAAAGAATGTTTATTAAATTTGTTTTTGATGGAAATACACTTAAAAATTATCAAAGAGCTTATATTTATAGGCCAGATTTCATGGAAGAATCTGGAGAAAATATAGAGTTAAAAAAACTTCCATTTATTGATAGAAATAATAATGAAATCGTTCAAATTTTCAACAATGTCTTTGAATATAAAAATACAGATAACACAGAATGGGAACAAAAAGTATTTTACTTTGACCAACCGTTTCAATTTCAATCAATAAATGCAAATGTATTAAAGTTAGTTGATTTTATCAGCACGAAATTAGGCCCTAAATTTCAGTTGAATATTAAATTACATCCTAGAACTAATAAAAACATATTTGAAAATAAAGTAAATGTCATGCAGACTCGAGTACCTTTCGAATTTGTGGTTATGAATAATGAAGTAAAAGATAAAATATTAATATCAGTATTTTCATCAGCTTGCCTAAATCCAAAAATAATGTTTGACGAAGAACCATATGTGATACTATTATATAAAATAATTGACTTGCCGAGGCTGTGGAATTTAAATGAAAGAAACTTCAATTTGGCTTACAAAGTAAAAGAAAGTTATAAAGCCAAGAATAAGTTTTTTATTCCTGAAACTTTCGAAGAATTATCTGAAATTATTGACTTTTTACTTTATAATTCTCAACAATATTCTGAGAGTCAAATGAAAACGGAGAATGATTGATAAATACCAAAATAATTGTTATAATCTTTTTGTATTGTTCAAAAATTGAACGAAGGTGTTGAATATTATGCAAGATAATGAGATACTCATTTTAGAAGAATTAGAAAAGAATTCTAATATAACTCAAAGAGATCTTTCAGAAAAAACAGGTTTATCCTTGGGAATGGTGAATATACTTTTAAAAAAGTTCATCAAAAAAGGATTTTTCAAATTAGAAAGGTTAAACAGTAAGAGTTTCAGGTACATATTAACCCCAGAAAGATTCAAAGAAAAGAGTAAAAAAACAATAGAGTATATGAAAATATACTATAGAAGAACATTGTTGATAAAGTAAAACTTGAAGGTTTGAAATGTGAGTTTTTGATGGGGCACATTTAAGTCAATATTAAAATTAAAGAAAGCTGAAAAAGTCGATGAATGAATAGAAAAAGTTATTAATCTAAAAATCAGAATTTTTTTCTCGAGAATATGAGAATAATAGATATAGTTCTACAATCAAGGGTAAGAACAATAGCGGTTTGTATTAGAAATACTAAAAGAAAGGTAAGGGCAAGAACATGAATATCTATAATAAATTCATTGAGGAAGTTGATAAAAATGGTCTTGCTTATGCTATGAAGAAAAGCATAAAACATATCTCTAGGAAAACAGAAAAAATACGTATAAATAATATTATTGATAGTTTTAAGGTTTTAATGTCTGAAAACAATATAATAGTTTATTGGTGGAATAGCTTAGATAACTTTGGGGACACTTTAAATCCAATATTAATAAAAAAACTATTTAAGAAGAACGCTTATCATCCAAATAAAATAATAAACTTCAGAAACAAAACTGTGTACTCTGCAATAGGTAGCATATTGCAAATTGTAAATTACAAAAAACTTGAAATTTGGGGATCAGGTTTTATAGATGAAAATAGTTTTTTAAAATGTGAACCAGTGGAAATACATGCCGTGAGAGGACCCTTGACTCGAATGAAGTTAAAACAACAAGGGTTTTATTGTCCGGAAGTTTATGGAGATCCTGGCTTACTCGTTCCAAAATTCTATAATCCAAAGGTTAAAAAAACCTTTAAATTAGGGATAGTAGCTCATTATGTGGATAAGGATAACAAAATCATAAATTTTTTAAAAAACAAATACAAAGAAGATATTTTATTTATCGATATACAAGGTAACTGGAGAGAAGTTATAGATAATATTAATAAATGCGAAATTATAGCATCTAGTTCATTACATGGAATTATTACTGCTGATGCATATAATATACCTTCCTTGTGGATAAAATTATCTGATAAAGTATCCGGAGGAAACTTCAAGTTTCATGATTATATGCTCTCAGTGGGAAGAAAACAAATGGAACCTTTTTTATTGAATAGGGAATATAAATTGATAGATATAATAAATTCAGTAGAAGATTATAAAATTAACATCGATCTTGAAAAATTAGTCAATAGTTGTCCATTCAAAGATATCAAGAACAATTAACTTTAAAAATAAACAATTAATAATGATTCTCTTCCAAAAAGTGTAGGTAGAAAAAATAAAATATGAGAAGATGATTAAATAATCTGGTATCTTTTAGAAGAACACAAAATAGACCAGGAGTGATACCAGATGAGACAGGGAGCTATCCAAATTCTTTGAAAAGATAGGGAATATAACAGATCCATGGTACATAGAAAAGATAGAACAACAAGGAGATACAATAAACATCTCTACAGCCTTTGATTTTCCTTATTTTTTTTCATAAACTTAATTTAACTCCATCTTAATTAACCATTATTTTCGTAAGAGAATCAAAAACATTTGACAAATACTAAAATAATTGCTATAATCTTTTTACATTGTTCAAAAATTGAACGAAGGTGTTGAATATAATGCAAGATAATGAGATACTCATTTTAGAAGAATTAGAAAAGAATTCCAATATAACTCAAAGAGACCTTTCAGAAAAAACAGGGTTATCCTTAGGAATGGTGAATTTACTTTTAAAAAAGTTCATCAAAAAAGGGTTTGTCAAATTAGAAAGGTTAAACAGCAAGAGTTTCAGGTACATATTAACGCCAGAAGGATTCAAAGAAAAGAGTAAAAAGACAATTGAATATATGAAGATATACTATAGAAGGACGTTGTTGATAAAACAAAACATAGAAAGAACAACACAAAGATATGGAAGAAATAGAACTTACGTTCTATTTGGGAAAGATAAAGAGATGAATGAAATAATAGAAGGGATATTGAAAGAATTGGGAGTTAAATACATAACAGAAAACGATGTTGAAAAAATAGAAAGTACAAATGTTGTACTATACTGGAATGTGGAAGATAAGGAAAAACTTGAAGGGTTGAATTGTGAGTTTTTGATGGATCGCATTTAAGTCAATATTGAGATCAAAGAAAGCAGAAAAAGTTGAAGAATGATAGAAAAAGCTAATGATTTAAAAATCAGAAAGTTCTTTTCTTGAGAGATATGGATAGAGTTCGACAATTAGTAGAAAGAACCATTCAAGCGAGAGCAGGGTATCTCTTTACAAAAGAAATAATAAAAAGAACAAAAAACAGATTTTTAGTACCATTTTTTAAGTTTCATATTCATACATATTATACGAGGGGGAATAATAGTGAAAAAATTACTTATACACATAGGTTATCCTAAAACCGCAACTACAACTATTCAACATAGATTATTTGCAACTCTACATGAAACTGAGAGAATTAACTATTTAGGGAGAGCTGATTATTCAGCGAATACTTATTTTGAACAAGCAGTTGGCTTAGAAAACTATTTGTGTTTGAATGAAAATTTTCACGTGAACAACCTCAAAATTTTCTCGGAAAAAAACAATGTAATTTCTAATGAAGTTTTCACTGCGTCTGTATATACTCGGGAGATTCTTTTGGGCCGCAGGATTGTTGATCCTCTTGAATATCCGCAGAGATTATCTACTTTATTTAAAAATGTTGTTGATAATATTGAAATAATGGTAACGATTAGGAATCAAAAAGATTTGATATATTCTCATTATGTGCAAAATTATCCCTGGCTTGCTAATGATAAATCAAATGACGCGCCAACGAAATTTATATTTGAAGATGGCCAAATTTTAAGAAAAGAAAGGTTTAAAATTTTTTATTTTTCTGATCTTTTAGACAAGTATGAGGAAAATTTTGGGAAAGAAAATATACACATATTGCTTTTTGAAGATCTTAAATGTGACACAAAATTTTTTTACGACCAACTTAGCCAAATAATAAATGTGGAAAGCAGCTTAGTTGAAAGACTTTTAGCGGGAGGTCATCTTAACAACAGGAGAAAGACTAATACCGGATATTATAGGGAGACTCGTAAAGCAAATGCACTAGGGAAAGTTGTGAAAAAATTTCGTGAGACTAATATTGGTAACAAAATTATTAATTCTTATAAGGAAAAATACGGTTCGAATAGTAAAATGTTAAACACTATTCGTAAGTTAATGTATAAAGAAGATTATATTTTCATTCCTAAGCTAAGTGAAGAAGAAAAAAATATCATTTTTCAGGAATTTAGGGAAAGTAATCTAAAACTCAGTGAAAAGTATCATATTGATCAAGAGAAATTGAAAAAGTATGGATATATTTAATAAATTGAGGTAACTTGCATGAGTGAAATCAGAGAATTGGGAAGTAAATCAGCTATTGTTTTTACTGGAAGAATCTTTGGGCAATTTATTGGATTCATTTCAGTTATCATTATTGGGAGACTTTTAGGTGCAGAGATATACGGGCAATTTGTGTATATAACAAGCTTTTTAAGCTTTTTTATTATAATTCCAAAACTGGGTATGGAAAATGGTATTGTATCCTTTCTGTCTAGAAATACGATTAGTAAAGAAGAAAAAAGAAGTATTTTAAGTTTTAGCCTACGTTTAACTGGGACCTTAAGTTTAATTGTCATTGTTGTTAGTTATCTTAATGCGGAATTTATACTAAAAACTTTGTTGAACGATGTTGCCTATGGAGAGTTGTTTCTTCTTCTTTTACCTACTATAATTTTAGATTCAGTAAAGGCTATGTTGCAAAGCTCTTTGAGGGCAGTAAGAAAAATTAAAGAGATAACTTTTATGGAGAATCTTTTTGCACCGATAAGTAAGATTCTTTTTGTTATCTTACTTGTAATAATATTCAATATTCAAAATTACCTGCCGTTAGTGATTCCGTTGTATGTCAATTCCTTTGCTTCAATAGTATACTATATATATAAGTTGAACAAATTGGGCTTGATAGGGAAAGTATCCAAACAGTTTGAAAATATGCAATTAGTAAGGTTTTCATTGCCCTTATTATTCACTGGTGTAGTATCTATCATCACTCACAACGTTGACCAGTACATGATTGGCTATATGAGAGGGGCAACTGATGTAGGGATTTACAGGATAGCTTTACAGTTTGGTACATTTTCCAGTATGGCTTTGGGAGCTGTAAACACCGTTTTCGCTCCCCTGATTTCCAATCTTTATCACGATAATAGAATTAGAGATCTATCAAATATGTATAAGTTAACTACAAAATGGATTACCGCGATAAATCTGATGATATTCGGGATGATACTGGTTTTTTCTGAAGACATCATGCATCTTGCAGGAGAAGAATTCATGGCTGGTTCCGTCGCTTTGATCTTGGTGTGTCTTGGCCAGATTATCAACTCAATAGTTGGATCCGTAGGATATTTAAATACAATGACGGGGCATCCTCAGTTGAACCTAATTGGGAGTGTTATTGCTATGGCTGTAAATGTGGTTTTAAATTTGCTTTTGATTGGGCCGTTAGGTATCAACGGGGCTGCTATTGCAACAGCAGCTTCTTTAGGAGTAGGAAATATAATAGCTTTCATTTTTATGTACAAGAGCTTAAAAATTCATCCGTATGATAAGAGTTATATATCTTTGTTTGGAGTTCTAGCTTTATCTACGGTCATTATTTATATTTTGTCAAGTTTTATGGATATTAATTATCTACTTAGGCTTATTATTTGTGGGGTTGTATACAGTGCGTTATTCGTATTTTTGGTGTTTAAATTTGTAATGAGTGAGTATGAGGTAAATACTTTAAAAAAAGAAATTAAGAAAGTTTTCAAAAAAGCTTAGGAGCTGGTTAAATGGAGAAGTATCAAGAGGAATTGAGTTATCTTAAATCTTTGGCTATCAAAGCTGGGCAGGCAATAATGGAGGTATATGAAAGGGAGTTCGATGTTGAAATAAAAGAGGATAATTCGCCTCTGACCGAAGCAGATAAGAAGTCAAATGCTATTATAGTCCGTGGACTTAGAGAGGTTTTCCCGAATTATGCTATTCTTTCTGAAGAGTCAAAAGACGACAAAAGTAGATTCAATAACGACTTTTGTTTTATAGTTGACCCTTTGGATGGTACCAAAGAGTTTATAAAACAAAACGGGCAATTTACAGTTAATATAGCCCTTTGTTATAAAAAGAGGCCTATTTTGGGAGTTATTTATGCACCTGCAATTAAAAAGCTTTATTATGCCTTTAAAGGTGAAGGGGCATATTTAGAAGATGTTGAAAATGGTGAAGTGAAAAGGCTTAAAGTTACGGATAAAACAAACAATCTGATCATTGTAGCCAGTAAGTCTCACTCTTCCCAGAAGGAGAAGGAGCTTATAGATGATCATAAAGAGTTTATCAGTGATGTGATATATGCTGGAAGTTCACTCAAGGGCTGTATGGTAGCAGAGAGTAAAGCGGATGTTTATTATCGTTTTGGGCTTACTTCTGAGTGGGATACAGCAGCTATGCACTGCATAGTTGAAGAATCTGGGGGGATATTCCGGCAGTTGGATGGTTCTGAAATGTTGTACAATAGAGAAAACGTTCTCAATGAAAAAGGTTTTTATGTTGTAAACAGAGAAGAAAATATCTGGGTTTAATTAGGAAAGATAAAATGTTTGATATAACGTTGATACCTTTCTTATAGTTTTTGTGATTTCATATTTATTGATGAGTATTTATATGGAATGAGATGTCGATCGATTAATTTAAGGATCTTTGTACCGTTAAAATTTTAACTTGACTCTACCCTCTGATTGGAGTATAATACTCTAAATAGAGTGTTATGAGGAGGGGTAGTAGATGGAAACTTTTTGGTTTTTTGTAATCGTTGGATTTTTAGCTCAAGTAGTTGATGGGGCATTAGGGATGGCTTATGGGGTTATTTCAAACTCTCTTTTGCTTACCGCTGGTGTGGCCCCTGCGATATCAAGTGCGTCTGTTCATTTTGCTGAAATTTTCACCACCCTTGTATCCGGATATTCTCATCTTAAGTTTGGTAATGTTGATAAAAGCCTTTTTAAAAAGCTTGTGATACCAGGTATTATCGGTGGGATTATAGGGGCATATATATTATCTAACATTGACGGAAGCAAAATTAAACCTTATATCGGGATCTATTTGTTGATAATGGGTTTAAGAATTTTATTTAAAGTATTTACTATTAACAAACCTTCAAAAGAAAAAATAACAAAAAGAAGGCATTATTCTTTCTTAGGATTAGTGGGAGGCTTTTTTGATGCCGTTGGTGGTGGTGGTTGGGGACCAATTGTTACTTCAACTTTAGTATCGGATGGCAAGCATCCTGCAAAAACAGTTGGTTCTGTCAACGCTGCAGAGTTTTTTGTGACCGTCTCTGAAGTAGCTGCGTTCATTGCTTTATTATCACAGTTTAATTGGCAAGTGATTATAGGATTGATTGTTGGTGGTGTTTTAGCAGCTCCCATAGCTGCTTTTATGACCAAAAAGATTCCTACAAAAGTACTTATGGTTTCATTGGGTTGTGTAATTTCCATATTAAGTATAAGAATGATTGTATTGTAAATTTCAACTTAAAAATTTTAGAAATAAAAAGATTTTCAACAATAAATTATGATTTTAAAAGGGTTACAGGGCGGGCGCAGAGTTTTTTAAGACAGTAATGGATTAAGCTTTAGGAGGTATAAAAGTGGAGAGAAAAAAGAGCGAGAATGTAGTATGGCATGCTGGGAAGGTAAAAAAAGAAGATAGAGAAAGATTTTTAGGACAAAAAGGAGTAATCCTTTGGTTTACGGGGTTATCTGGATCTGGAAAATCGACTATAGCACATGAATTGGAAGAAAGATTGTTGAAAATGGGAAAATTGTCGTATGTTTTAGACGGAGACAATATTAGACACGGTTTAAATGGTGATTTAGGATTCTCACCGGAAGATAGAGAAGAAAATATTAGAAGGATAGGAGAGGTTGCAAAGTTATTTGCAGATCTTGGGATAATTACCATGACTGCATTCATTTCTCCATACAGAAAAGATAGACAGAGGGTAAGAGAGCTAGTAAAAGACGGAGAATTTATTGAGATATACGTAAAATGTCCAATTGATGAATTAAAAAACAGGGATCCAAAAGGTATGTACGAAAAAGCGATAAAGGGAGAAATAAAAAATTTTACCGGGATTTCTGCTCCCTACGAAGAACCCGAAAATCCTGAGTTAATTTTAAACACTGATGTAGAAAGCATAGAAGAATCGGTTGAAAAGGTTATTGCATATTTGAGAAACAAAGATATCATTTGAACAAATCGGGTGGGGAGCGTTTGTTGCAGTATGCAAACTATGTTTTTTTGCAGTCTTGTGCAAAAAGCTTATTGCTGATTTGTGCAAAACGCTTTTATAATGTTTTAGAAACAATTTCCATATTCTCATTTGCGAAGCTTTTGCCGTTTTATGCAAAAAGCTTTTTAATAATGCTTTAGAAGTAACATCCTCATTCTCATTTGCGAAGCAAATGATGTTACTCGAATTTGGGGATCTTAAGGGGTTTACCCTTTTGCAGTCTTGTGCAAAAAGCTTATTGCTGATTTGTGCAAAACGCTTTTATAATGCTTTAGAAACAATTTCCATATTCTCATTTGCGAAGCAAATGATGTTACGCGAATTTGGGGATCTTAAGGGGTTTACCCCTTAATGCCTAATTATGGAGGTCTAAAAAATGATTGAGCCACACGGTGGAAAATTGGTCAACAAGATAGCTACTGAAGAAGAAAAAAAAGAATGGTTAAAAAGGTCGAAAGACTTGAAAAGTGTAGATGTAACTTATTTTGATCTATCTGAGTTAGAAAACATTGCAACAGGTTTATTCAGCCCTTTAGAAGGGTTTATGACAAAAGAAGATTACGATTCCGTTTTAAACGACATGAGGTTATCTAACGGAACGGTATGGTCTATTCCAATAATTCTATCGGTAAAAAAAGAGATTGCAGACGAATTAAAAGTGGGAGAAGATGTATTGATAAAGAATGAGGAGGATTCGAAAGAGTACGCTATACTACATCTTCAAGAAAAGTTTGAAAGAAGGAAAGAAGAAGAGGCGTTGAAGGTTTACAAAACCCAAGACAAAGCCCACCCTGGGGTGAAGTTTTTATACGAGCAAGGAGAAATAGCATTAGGTGGGGAGATTACCTTACTCAACAGGATAGAACACGAAAACTTTCAAGAGTTCAGATTCGACCCAAAAGATACAAGAAAGATATTCTCTGAAAAAGGTTGGAAAACGATAGTAGCCTTTCAAACGAGAAATCCCATACACAGGGCACACGAGTATTTACAGAAAACAGCGCTTGAAATCGTCGATGGTTTGTTCTTAAACCCGTTGGTGGGAAAAACAAAAGATGAAGACATTCCTTCTGATGTGAGGATGAAATCCTACGAAGTTATACTGGACAAGTACTACCCAAAAGAAAGGGTATTTTTAGGGGTATTTCCTGTTAACATGAGATACGCTGGACCAAAAGAAGCGATCTTTCATGCGATATGTAGAAAGAATTATGGATGCACACATTTTATTGTAGGAAGAGACCATGCAGGTGTTGGAGATTACTATGGAACTTACGAAGCTCAAGAGATATTTGACCAGTTTAAACCTGAAGAGATAGGTATAGTACCGCTAAAATTTGAGCATGCGTTTTATTGCAAAAAGTGTGAAAACATGGCAACAGCAAAAACATGTCCCCACGGAAAAGAAGACCATGTGTTCCTTAGTGGGACAAAGGTAAGAGAAATGCTTTCAAAAGGAGAAAAACCACCAAAAGAATTCACAAGAGCCGAGGTTGCAGAAATACTAATGGAATACTATATGAACAAATGACTTAGTTAATTTTTAGATAAAATATTAGATTGTTGAAAAATATACAAGACGTCTGTACAAGGCGTCTTTTTTATTCGTTGAGTCTTTATATTTTCGACTGTGGAACAAAGCTTGGCAAGTGCAAATCTTTAGATAAATATTATAGAGGAACTTTTTTCTACTAAAAAATGATTAATAAGATAGAATTTATACCCAATCTTCTCATTTACATATAGTATAATCTAATGCGGGTAGCGAACAAACTTTAGAACGAACTTAAAAGTTCAGACAGTATATGCGTTCTACTACCCACTCATTTTTTAAAGAAAATAGTTGTTTATGGTTGTATTGTATTATCAAATATTATAAAAGTCGAGTATGATAGTTCCCTATTGCACTTTCTAAACGAAAAGTGTACCAAAAATAAGAATCGGCTAAACGAAAAGCGTACCACCCTATCACACAAATCCTGTATAATGAATTTGGCTAAAAAAATTGTACAGGAGGAAAAGAAAGGTGATAGAGATGGTACAATACAATTATATAAGATTTTTGTATTTTAACAAACACAAAAGTCAAAGAGAGATAGCAAAAGAAATGGGGATACACA
>NZ_JAHC01000023.1 GCF_002924625.1 Petrotoga sibirica DSM 13575
TATTCGGTTAGCCATAGCACCTATTTAATTAAAAAGATTTTAAATATTTTCTATTAAAAAAATCTTTATTTAACCATACTTCTAGGTTGAAAGTAGCGGTTGTTGTTTATTCAGGTTACTATTTTTCTTTTTAATATTTTTTGCTGTATAATTGTTATGAACTCTCAGTTCTTGATTTTGTGATTTGTAATGATAGTTTTGTAATTTATAATGATAGTTAGGATTATATTTTTTCCCGTTCTTTACCAGCGAATATATTATTCTCAACTATCTTGAAGGCATTAGAAATTGGTTAAAATACGTAATTCAAAGTTTCAAAAAAGAGATTAAAATAATGACAGGAGGGTAGAGCTATGGAACAGAATAAGAAATTAAAACTTTTCATTAGCTATTCACATCATGATGAAAAGTCCTATATTGATCAATTTAAAAAGCATATTCACACACTGAAAGACAATGGGTTAATAGAGGATTGGTATGATCGAGAAATTTTAGCAGGGGAAGATTTTCAGAATAAAATTAATAATAATTTAGAGGATGCAGACATTATCTGCTTGTTTATCTCTAAAGAATTTCTTTCCTCGCCAAGCTGTAAGAAGGAAAAAGAGAAAGCCTTGGAATTGAGAAAAAAGAAAGGAATTTCAGTTATTCCAATTATTTTGTCTTCTTGTGAATGGTTGGATGAAGAAGATATTTCTAAATTACTTGCTTTGCCTGCTGACGGAAAACCTATTTCAAAGTTTGAAGATCCAGACGAAGCATGGCTTGGTGTTTACGAGGGATTAAAAAAGATAATTGAGAAAGAAATAAAATTCAAGAATTTAAAGATAACAGAAGAATTCGAAAGTTTTCTGCAGGATACAGAGATGTTAACCAACGCACATTCTGAAAAAGAAAGAGTTTTATTAGATGATATATTTATGCCCCCTGATTTAGATAAATTTAATGATTTAGGAGAACATGAAGAGATAAGCTCAGAAGAATTATTTAAAAAGCTTTTAGATTATCCAAGAATTGTTATAGCAGGAGAAAATCAATCGGGCAAAACATCGCTATGTAAAGTGATGTTTAAGGAATTACGAAAGAGGAATTTTGTTCCTGTATATATATCTGATGAAAAGGATCAATTTAGAGGACGCATAGAAAATAAAATATTGGAGTCATTTCATAAACAATATGATGATGACGGGTTTGATATAAATGAAATTGATAAAGAACGAATAATCCCAATAATAGACGATTTCCATTTTGCTAAGAATAAAGAAAAACATGTTAAAGATTTATCTGTATATCCTCGCTGTATCCTCATTGTCGATGATATCTTTAGTTTAAACATTGAAGATGAAAAACTTCTAGCCTCATTTACTCGTTTTAAAATAAGCGAATTTAAACCAACTTTGAGAAATGAATTAATTAAAAAATGGAGGAGATTAACAGATAAAGAAATTAGAGATATTGATTACAGGGATATTGACAGAACTACAGAACTTATAGATTCAACTTTAGGAGAGACAATTGGTAAAAAGATTATGCCCGCATATCCGTTTTTTATTTTATCTGCTATAGTTACTTATGAAACTTTGGCAATTCCACTTAATCAGGAGATAACTTCCCAGGGCTATTGTTATGAGGCTTTTATATACTTTTATCTGAGAAAGCAGGGCGTAAGAAATGATGAAATTGATACATATATGAATTTCTTAACAGAACTTGCCTTCTATTTTTACAAAGAAAAGAAGTATGAACTATTTCCAGATGACTTCACCTCATTTATGAAGTTGTATTTGGAGAAATATAATCTCCCAATAGACCAAAAAATTTTACTTAAAAACTTAAGTCTAATAGTTTCAACAGATAGTTTTAATAATTACTCATTTCGATATCCCTATCTTTATTACTTTTTTGTAGCCAAGTATCTCGCTGATCATCTTGAAAATGAAGGGATAAAGGAAGAGATAGAGAAAATAATGAACAATCTTCACGTAAATGAAAATGCTTATATTGCGGTTTTCATGTCTCATCATTCTAAAAATATCGGAATTTTATGCACAGTTGAACGTAATGTGCGAGGTTTATTTGACAAATATGAACCCGCAACATTGATAAAAGATGAAGTTAAGTTTTTTGATGAGCAAGTAGACAAAATTATTGAACCATCTTTGCCATCTGTTGATACAACACCTGAAACGGAAAGAAAGAAAAGATTAAGAACGCAAGATAAGCTGGAGCTATCTCAAAACGCTGAAGAACAAGAAAATAGCGATAAAGAGGATTCTTTAGGAAGAGATTTAAGAAGAGCTATCAAAACTGTAGAAGTCATGGGAACTATTATCAAAAATCGAGCAGGCTCATTAGAAAAAACGAAACTGGAAGAGATATTTTTGGATGGGATGAATCTTCATTTGAGAATTTTATCTAGTTTCTTTGATTTAATAAAAGATAAAGAAGGACAGGAGGCTATAATTGATTTTATATCAGTGAGGTTAAAAAAGATTATAAAAGAAAGTGATGAAAAGAAAAAGGAATTAAATAGAGAAGATTTGAAAAAAATGGCAAGAATGATTTTTTGGAATCTAAACTTCTTTATTGTGTACGGTTTTATTAATAAGATTGTCCATTCTTTGGGTTCCGATAAATTGATTAAAGTTGAGGAGGAAGTTTGCGATGAAGTAGGCACCCCGGTATCTTTTTTAGTAAAACATGGAATTTTAATGTGGTACAATAAAAATTTACAAGTTAATGAACTTGCGGTAAGGATCAAAGAAAAGGATTTTTCTAAATTGGCAGAAAGAGTATCGAAATTAATGGTCGTTGATTATTGTTCTTTACATCCAATTGATTATAAAGATAGACAACGAATAGAAAACAAATTGAGAATTTCCACAAAAAAACTATTAACAAGAGGTTATAAAGGATCATAATAAAATTCATATTATAACAAGCTGATCCTTTCTACTAATTATTGAATCCTATTTATGATCCTCAACTCTTTCAACGTTTTTTGATCTCAACATCTGTTTGAATTCATTTACGAGATTTATTATGCTTCAACAACTGGGCACATCTGAACGATCAATTCACAGCTAATATACTTTTTTAGTTGACTTACCTCAATACAGACAGATCACTCCTTTCTTAGCTGATTTCATCCAAATCATCATTCTATCTCCTGATATCTCATGTTTAACGTATTTAAAGTCCTCACTTAACAAATTAACTATTTCTTCCATCCTTCTCATCCTCTTTTAAGTGATTTTTATCCATTGTATCCCCTGAGGTTAATCAATCTAACCATTGATGGAAAAAACCGTATTCGATTAGCCATAGCAACATTGCAATATTATACCTACCACCACTGATTAATTAATTTATGAGTTATAATGTGATAAAAGGGGTGGTTATTTATGTGTTTGGAACAAATAGAAAATAAATTTAAAAAATTCAGAGAGAAATTTATTGACGAGTTAAAATTATTAGATTCAAAATATAGCATATTTATAACTATTCAAGATGCCAAAGAAAATAAAATTGAAGGATTAGAAGTGGCACCTGTATTTTTTTCTGTCATTGAAAATTCTTTAGTTTCTGATTTAATAATTTCCTTGAGCAGATTATACGAAGGATATAACCGCGATGGATCTAACAAGAGAAAACAACAACAATATACAATTAAAGAGTTTTTAAATTTCTTGGAGAGCCATCCTAAGTTTACAAAAAAATACAATATAGAAT
This sequence comes from Petrotoga sibirica DSM 13575, assembly GCF_002924625.1. Classification (GTDB taxonomy): domain Bacteria; phylum Thermotogota; class Thermotogae; order Petrotogales; family Petrotogaceae; genus Petrotoga; species Petrotoga sibirica. The sequence continues at coordinate 3,733 of NZ_JAHC01000023.1, forward strand.
TAGAACAAATCGAAGCTCATAAAAATGATCTTGAAGAGAAGAAAACTTTAATCAAAAACATATTTAAATGGAGAAATAAATACTATGCTCATGCTGATTTTACTAAACTAGAAAAAATTAAAAATACCGCAAAAGTGAAATATGAGGATATTAGATGTTTAATTGATTTTGCCTATGATATTTTAAATTATTATTTTGTTCAATTTGATGGAATTAACCACGGTATAGACCTCGATTACAATAAGGACTTGAATAATTTGTTAGATATGACAATTAGGTATAAAAAAATTAGAAAAGAGTACTTTAAAAACAGGAAAAACATTCAAAATTTTATTAAAAGTAATAAAACTAATGATGTTCGTAATTTTCTCATAAAGTTAGAACAAATTATTTTTGGTTCTCTTCCCAAAGGTGTAGATAGAAAAAAGGAAACTTGAACAAATAATCTGGTGTTATATAGGTGGCATGGCTAACCGAATACTAGGTCATTTTACTGTTTGCCACTCCTTATCCTTATCTCCCGAGAAAAAGAACTTTCTGTTTCAGTATCTCAAATTAGCTTCTTCCATACATTATCCCTTTAATAACTTTCAGTTTATTCACAGAACCTTCTGCTAGTCCATTGTTGTATTCATATATAATAGCATTTCTAATCGCTTGAATATCTCTTTTTAAACCATTCACAAATTTATCTATCTTTCTGAACTTTAGATTATTAGCTTTTTCTTGAAAAGTGTACCACCCTATCACACAAATCCTGTATAATGAATTTGGATAAAAAATTGTACGATTTTTGTATTTTAACAAACACAAAAGTCAAAGAGCGATAGCAAAAGAAATGGGGATACACAGAGCGACGGTTAAAAGAGCTATCAAGTAAGGAAGATAGAAGAGAAACTTGGTATGAATCAAAAAGAAGGATAAAGGAAGCAAGGGTAGACACATAAGTATAGCGATGAAGAGTCTTTTGAACTGAGCCGTATTATCTGAACTCTTCTTTTAATTTTTGTTATTGGCTTTTAAAAAGGTAGCTTCCCTATAAGTTATAATTTAAATGTGTTGATAAAAAATAAAGAATGAGGAAAAACTAAATGAAAGAGATTTTTTTAGAATTAGTTATTTGATTAATAGGAGTTATTATAAAGACTTATTTGCGCTAAAAAGTTTTTCAAATCAAGATACTATTTCTACGGTTGATTCTATTGCTGATAAAGATGTTCTCGAAAGTTTGTTTAGTTATGGCTTTATAGAAAATAGAGGGATCGATGGGGGTAATTCAAATTTAAATAGTGGAGGAACTATTTATAGTATTAATAGATATGGAATTATCGTAAGGGATATCCTTTAGTTTTATGAAAATGTATAGAAATGATGAATGCATTGAAATAATAATTGAAGATCATAAAAATATGAAGCAAAATTAAAAGACATCGAATTATGATCTAACCAATCTTTTTCACGGACATTTAATATTATCTAATGTGTTCTTTTTCTTTTTAATATTTTTTGCTGTATAATTGCCATGAGCTCTCAGTTCTTGATTTTGTAATCTGTAATGATAGTTAGGATCATATTGTTTCACCTCGCTTTAGTATTGTTTAAGGATCTGCCTTAATCCTTAGACCTCTTCTATGGCGTTCCCTTTTAATACGGCCTTGAAAGGTCAATCAAGTATCGGTGCCTTGAATTTTGCAAATTCTAATAGGATAAGGTTTAACCCAATAAAATATAAACATCAATCTATTTGGATAGAATGTACTGTAGATTACAAAAATGGTTTATCTAGAGGAACATGGAATTAGTTGTTAGTGGTGATAATATGAATGCTGATTTGGTATTTTCAATAAAGAATTCTGACCACAATAAAATTTATGTTGTTAGAGATAATAAAATACTTTTTCGATTAAAAATTAAAGAACCAGATAAAGACAAATATGATTCTTATGACGGGGAATTAGATATAATGATGGATGGAATCAAAAAATCATCCTTTTGATAGTTTGTATTTTCAAAGAGATAATCATAAAGAAAAGTTCAAAAAATCGATTTATAAGGTATCTTGGCATGGATTTAGTTATAATCAAAATGGAAATATAAAAATGCCAGTTATAAATCTCAAAAACCAAAAAAATCAAAAAGATTTAGAAATAAGACATGAAGGTAAAATTAAAAACGATAAATTGTTTCCATTTCCAATTTGTAGCTTATATATTCCTAAAAATTTTTTTGATAATTCAATAAAATTTCAAAAAATTCAAGATGAAATACCCAAGGACAATATAATTAATGTAAAAAAAGATGTTTTTTCTAGAATTGATTTTTTTATTTTGCCAAAAAATTATAGTGCAAATGACTTTTTTTTGACATTAGCGAGTTTGTTATATTTAATTTCAGATAATACTTTATTTTCTTGAGAATATCATGGTGAAGTTAGAAAACTGAAAAAATATCATCCTTACAAATCTTTTAAAAATTATCGATCATGATATTCTTTATAGAATAATAGAAAATGAAGAAACATATTTACCTGAGTTGGATAATACGTATAGCCTATTTTTACATAATCCAAATAATTCTTTTGATGTGCTATATAATAGATTAACAAAGATAGGGGAAGATAGATATTCTCTAAGAGATGAACATGATAAAGAATTAGAAAAAATAAAAAATATAGATAATAGCGACGATTAAAAAATTAAAAAGCAGGCGATTTGAAAAAAGAATTTTACGATTTTTGTATTTTAACAAACACAAAATACCCTCTTCAGAAATAGATAGAAAGTACAACTAAAAAAAGGTAAAATAAGTAAAGGCAATAAGAAAAAGAGCTAAAATATTAGGAAATTATCCTAAGCGCTCTTTGAAAAACTTAAAAAAAGAAACCAAATCCTTGACCTTCTGAACAAAGATAGCTCTAAGCAAAGCCCGAAGGGAGTACCTGTTCTGCCCATCTTATTATTGAAATCTGGGACAACGGACCAATCGATCATATCGATTAAATCGAGGAGATATTTAAATTCAGAATGTTCTTTCATATAATCAGAGTAGACGAAATTGAAGTACAGTTGAGAAGAGTTACCGTATGATGACAATTGAATGACCTTCTTACGAGATAATAAAAATGTGGTATCAAATAAATTATACAGTGAGGAGGTAAAAGTATAATATTGAAGGCATTAAAAATTAGTTACAATGCATGTTTTAGAGTTTCTGAAGACAGTAAAAATAAATTATTAAGGAGGTAACAGTAATGAAAGCTGGAGACTTCAAAAAAACAGTTTTAGATAATTTACAATTGAACATCCAGAATGGCAGTCGGGCAAGCATGGCGGATTACAAAAAAGCTTTAGACAAAATTTTAGATATAGCAGATGAAGCGGAAATACCTATTGAAGAAATTGAAGACCAATTAAGATATGTACAAGCCGAACCGGAAGATTGTGCAGAAAGTTTGACTAATGTCTTTGCAAGAGGACTGTTAGAATGGTATTTAGAAGAACCTGGTAGAATCTATTTCTTGGAAGGCGCAGTAAAAGAACTAGGGGCGCAAGATGGCTTCAGTATTTTATCAAAAGGCCAGTACCTATATTGGGTAGAAGTTTTATTAGAAGTAACCGAGAAAGGTTTGGAAGAAATAGAGGAACCAGATCTTATAAATATGGATTTAACAGAAACAGATTCGGAATTAGTAGATTTGGAAGAAATAGCAGAAACAGATTGGGATGATACAGATTTGTTAGAAGCAGTTTTGGAAGATTTGAATTTGGAAGAAACACCAGAAATAGATACAGAAGATCAAAATAACAAAGAAATAAAAAACTAAGTTTTATACTGAATCCCGACCTTATTGATGGTGATCTTTTCAAAAAAACATTTTTAAAGTTGCTATATTCGATGGAGGATTCACAGAAATATCAAAAGGACAATAATAAAATCAGAATAATAGTCAAGGCATTTGCATTTAATAAACGAAAAGCATTCTGATTTTTTGATATTGAAACTGTAATTACATTCGGAGTTGATAAATAGTGAAGGTACTGTTCATAACAAATTTGTTGCCATTTTCTCATAATCCTGCACGTGGAATTTTCATAACAAATAGGCTTAAAGCTCTACAAAGTTTTGATATAAACTTCGATGTTTATGGTATTATTTCTAAAGATTCTTTTGGAATAAAACTTTTGAAAAAGATTCTTTCTATACCAAGCGTAAATTCTACTGATTCATTTTATGAAGTCGATGGTGTAAAATATAAATATGCGTCTTTTAGTAGAAGTTTAGGTGATGTCTTTAATTCGAGAGTATTGAAGAAAAATAATCAAATTAAAGATTCAAAAGAAGTTGCAGAGGATCTGTTTGATAAAATTAAGGATAATGAGTTTGATATAATCCACGCACATGGGATGTATGAACCACCTGCTGGATTAGTTGCAAAACTGTTATCGCAAAAGTTAAGTGTTCCGTATGTAGTTACATGCCATGGTAGCGATATAAACTTAGCGATGCCTAAGGCAAAAGAATTGTACGTTGATGTTTTAGAAAATGCTGCCAAAGTTATTTTCGTGAGTAATGCCTTATTGAATAAAGCTAAATCATTTGGATATGCTGGTGAGAATTCTGTTGTTATTCCCAACGGAATCGAACCAGATATCTTTAAACCTTTGGATAAAGAAAAAATAAAAGAAGAACTGGAGCTGTCTAAAAAGGTTGTTGGGTTTGTAGGTGGTTTAAAGGAAGTAAAAAGGGCAGATAAATTGCCCGATATTTTTTCTTATATAACTTCAATCTACGATGCTGAATTTTTAGTTGTTGGAGATGGTGAGTTGAGAGAAGATATTGAAAACGAATGTAAGAAAAGAAAGTTGAAGGTTAAATTTGTTGGAAGTGTTTCTCATGAAGAGGTACCTTATTATATGAATGCTATGGATGTGATGATACTTCCAAGTAGGAATGAGGGATTTGGAGCTGTTATTATAGAAGCACAGGGGTGTGGGGTGCCTGTTGTTGGTAGCAGTAACGGAGGTATACCTGAGGCAATTGGAGATGGAGGAATAGTCGTCGAGGAAGGGGAAAACTTTGAAAAAAGGTTTGCTGAATCGGTTGTAAAGTTGTTAGAAAATCCAATTGATGAAAGTTATTTAAGAAAAAGGGCTTTGAGCTTTTCGTGGGAGAGTATTGTAGAAAAGGAAATAGAGGTGTATAATGAAGTCTTAAATAGATTTGGAGGAAGTAATGCCTAAAGAGAGAGAATTTATTAAATCTTTTTTTCAGTTTTCAATAGGTCAATGGATAGCTGCTTTGATTTCTTTCATCACTACTCCTATTACCACTTGGCTTATAATCCCAGAAGAGTTTGGTAGGGCGTCGATGTTCACTTTGGCTTTCAATTTACTTCTCAATGTTGCACTTCTTGGGGCGGATCAGAGTTTTGTTCGGATGTTTTATGAAAGGTCTGAAGATAAGAGAAGGGATTTACTTTGGGATTCTTTGCTGCCTAGTTTGAGTATAGGCGTTGTGGTTTTTGTTGTAATTGGTATCTTTTGGAGAGAGCTTTCTTTTGTTCTTTTTGGGGATTATACTCATTTTCTTCCGATTTTTTTGTTGGGAGTTACCATATTAATTGGTATTTTAGAGAGATTTTCCACTCTTGCTGTTCGGATGAAAAAAAGAGGTATTGCTTTTTCTACGTTGAGGGTAGTAAACGGAGTAACAAATGCGGTTTTTACGATTTTATATGCATTATTCGTTTCAAGAAGCTTTTATGCTGTTATTGTTGGTTTGTTTTTTTCTCATATAGTTACCGCTTTATTAGCGATCTTTTTTGAAAGGGAATTGTGGTTTGGGAAGTTCAAGGTCAGTTTTAAATCGATAAAAGCAATTGTAAGATATGGGCTTCCTTTTGTTCCGACTTTTTTAATTACTTGGCTTTTTCAGTCGATAGATAGGTTGGCTTTAAGAAATTATTCTGATTTTACGGAGATAGGCTTGTATTCTGCTGCTTTCAAAGTGGTTGCGGTGATGAATTTAATTCAAGTGGGGTTTACTACTTTTTGGACTCCCGTTTCTTATGAGAGTTATGAAAAAGAGCCTGAGAGTAAGGGGATTTTTGAGAAGACTTCTGTGTTTATTGCTGCTGCAATGTTTGTATTTGGATTGCTGATTGTTGTGTTTAAAGACGTGATATTTTTGCTTTTAGAAAGTTCTTATAGGCAAGCTGCTGGGATTAGCTCTTTTTTGATTTTGATGCCTATTATGCAAACGGTGTCTGAAGTGACGGTTGTTGGTATCAATTTTATGAAAAAGACATATTGGCATATGTTGATAGCAAGTGTGGCAGCAGGGGTTAACGTGTTTGGGAATTTGATGCTTGTTCCTGTATATGGTGCAAAGGGTGCAGCATTTTCTACAGGGGTGTCATATATAGTTTTCTTTTGTATGAGGACGTTTATATCTATGAGTTTGTTCCCTGTGAATTACCATTTGGGTAAATTTTTTATTAGTACGTTTGTTTTTGTGATCGTTGCTTTTATAAACACTTTTGGTATTAATATGGTTTTTCAGGTTGTGTCTGCTGTTTTGGGTTTGATTGTTGTTATGTTTGTGTATAGAGATCAGGTGAAATATGTGTTCGGTTTGGGGATTGATTTATTGAGAGAAGTGAAGGAGAGGGTTGCTAGCAGGTGAGAAAATAGCGCCCTTCCCCCGCTCCCCACCCATGAGGAAAAGGAGCTTTGTTAGCACCCCTTTCACCCTGCTCCCCACCCATGAGGAAAAAGTTTTTTAGCATTCCGTTCACCCAGCTCCCCAACCGTGAGGAAAAGGAGCTTTGTTAACACCCCTTTCACCACGCTCCCCACGCATTTTTAAGGAATGGGCCCTACGGTCCCTTAAACTCGGGGGAGTAAGAAGGTTCCGACCTGCATCCTGTCCATCTTAGGCCACCTAACTTACTTTGGGGGTTTCATTTGAGGTGGTTTTGTTATAGAATAAAACAGGTGATTATATGGAAAGAAGAAAATATATACTAATATCATTAATTTTTTTAATTTTTTGGGTTGGAGTTATTTTGTTTTTTGGAACAAGAAATCCAGAGGAATCTTCAAATCAATCTTATTTTGTCTATAATGTTATTAAATCAATAGATAATGTATTTGATTTTTCAGATACAAAATGGTTTAGAGAGATAGAAGTATTTTTAAAGAAGTTGTGGCTTGGAGATCAATATGCTGATTCCATAGCACTTGTTAGAAAAAGTGCGCATTTTGGAATTTATTTTATACTTGGTGTGTTTTCTTGGTTGTTTGGATATTTGTATTCAAAGAGATTATTGATAGGGACTTTACTTGGAGTATCTTTACCAGCACTTATAGCTGCATTAGATGAATATTCTCAAGAGTTTGTTGGCAGAGGTTCTTCATTGAATGATGTTCTTATAGATATTTCAGGAGCTGTTTTTGCTAATATAATAATTCTGGTAATTTATGTGGTTTATAAAATTTTGAAGGGGATTTATCTAAGGCATAAATAAAACACTATCTTTTTTTAGATAGCGTTTGAAGTTACTAAATGAAAAGTGTACCACCCTATCACACAAATCCTGTTTAATGAATTTGGTAAAAAAGATTATTTCAATATTTCTTTTAGTTCTTCTATGGTTATGCTTAGAATGTTCTTCTTTATTTGGTTTATGGTTTCTTCATTTGCTTTTCTGATCTTTTCTTCTAATTTTTTATCAATATCTTTTCCAAACCTTTGGTTTAGAATCTCAATTATTAATTCTTTTCTTTCTTCAAGTTTACCTTTTTCCATTCCTTCATTCTTCAACTTTTCAGCTATTGTCATTATCAATTCACCCCTTTCATCCATTACTTTTTTCGCTACTTCTTCTACCTTTTCTATGTTTATATCGTCCCTTGTATACATTAAATAAAGCATACACGATTCAAACAATTCATCAAACGTCTTTTTGTCTTTTATCCCAACAAGAAATTCAAACGCCTTTATTAATTCTTCGTCAAACTTTTCTCCTGTTTTTACTCTTGCCACTCTTGTCGTTTGTAATATCGCCTTTAAATTTGCTAACCCTACTATACCTAATTTTTCTTCTGGTGAGAAATCATATATCTCATATTGGTAAGTAGGTATATATTGTTTCATTATTTCTGGTAGCTCTTCTATTCCTTCTATGAGATTTATTAACTTCGTCTCTATATTCCATTTGTTTTCTCCATTGTATATTACTAGTGGTATTATTATAGGTAATTTGTTCGTTTTGATGTTGTATTTTTCTTCCCATATTCTGAGTATGTATTTTAAAAGTTGTAGAAGTACACGCGGATCATTGTAGCTTTTGTGTTCAAACAGAATGTATATGTATCCATCTTGTCCATTTATCCTTGTTTTGTACAACATGTCTGAGTGGCTTTCTTTTAAATCTTCATCCACATAGCTTTTGTCTTCTTTGGTTAAATAATTTAGGTCTAGTACTTTGGTAATCTCAGAAGGTAAATAGTTTTCTAAGAAATTTTGAGCTATTTTTTTGTTACCAAAATGTTTTTTGAAGAAAGCATCGTGTGGGTTGTTTAATTCGCTCATCTTTTGCCTCGCTTTGTGCTATAGATTTTGTTTGTTCAAAATTAATTATACCATATGTTTTTGAAGGTATGCTATTTTATCACATAACTTCTGTATAATGAGTTTTAGCGCCCTTTCCCCGCAGCCCGCCCATAAGGAAAAGGATCTTTGTTAGTGCCCTTTCCCAGCTTTTCAACCATAAGGAAAAGGGTTTGTTTCTTTTCACACTGCGCCCGTTTTATTGAAGAACGTTCATCTTGTAGATTGCGAGAATGCTTTTGTTAAGTCAAAGAAGAATGTTTGGGTTGAAGGAAAGGGTATCATTTTAAAGACATCGATTTATAATCTAACCAATTTTTTTGCACTTATTCATCGAAAAGTGTACCACCCTATCGCACAAATCCTGTATAATAAATTTGAACAAAAAATTTTACAGGGGGAAACACCCCGAAGGGGGTTCAAGGAAGGTGATAGAGAAGGTACAATACAATTATATAAGATTTTTGTATTTTAACAAACACAAAAGTCAAAGAGCGATAGCAAAAGAAATGGGGATACACAGAGCGACGGTTAAAAGAGCCCTCAAGAACCCAGAACAGAAGTATCATATGAGCGTTGATAGAGATAAACCAGTAAATGGAGATTTTGAAAAACGCATCAAGCACTTGTTAGAATACAATTCAAAGCAACCCAAGAACCAAAAGTTAACCAAAAGACGTATATACGAACTCATCTGTGAAGAAGGATACAAAGGAAGTTATTCTTCCTTCACCTATCAAGTAAGGAAGATAGAAGAGAAACTTGGTATCAATAGCCGTAGCAAATGCTGAAGAGAAAGTATTTATGAAGTAAAAAAAGGCCAAAAAGGTGAAATTTATTTGATTTTATAGGAACCTTATATAGGACTTGTGTGAGAGGAAGGTATACTTGCATTTAGTAATTGCACCATCTGTTGGACCAATTGTCGCGATACTTTCTAAAACGCTTAAAAGTATGGGAATTGCTACTACAAAGTGGGGTGATAAAAAATAAACGATAAGAAAAAAGAAGAATTTAAGCTATTAGAAGATTTTTTCTGCGATTATTATAAAATTTTTGATGAGGATCTTTTTCCAAAAAATTATCAATTAGAATGTAGCGAATCTCCTGATTTCATAGTTGAGTTTGATAATCAAAAAATTGGAATTGAATTAACGAGAGCTATTGATGAAAAAATTATGAATAGTGAAGTTTTAAAAATTAAAATTTATAAAATTGTACAAAAATATATAAATGATACACTTTCTAAACGAAAAGTGTGCCCGATTATGCAAAGTTTGTCCGCCTGCCCATAAGGAAAAAAGCCTTTTCCATTTTACTCCGCAACTAACCTATGAGGAAATGGAAAAGGGTTTTGCCCTGTTAGCTATCCAAAAATATCAGATTGTGTTTCACCTGCTACCATTATTTCAATATTTCTTTTAGTTCTTCTATTGTTATTTCAAATATATTGTCGATTATTTGGTTTATTTTTGCTTCTTCAGCTTCTTTTATCTTTTCTTTCATCTCTGTGGTTAATTGTCTGCCAAATCGTTTACTTAATAACTTTATAGCTACTTCTCTTCTTTCTTCAAGTTTTCCTTCTACTTTACCTTCCAATTTAGCTTTTTCTCTATCTTTTTTTGCTATCTCTTCTAATGTGTTAAACATTTTTGGCACCTCCATTTCTTTTAGCTCTTCGTACCTTTCTTCTATCTCTTTGTAATCTGTCCTCTTTCTAAGCAATTCTAAGAATGCGTTCCTGTGTTTTTCAAACTTCTCTTGTTCTTCTTTCGGCAATTTCGATATTATATCTTCATTTATCATCTTTATCAACTCTTCTGCGTTTTTTATCCTTACGTTTGGTTTGTCCGTTAATAAGATTACTCCTAGTGCCTTCTTCATGTTTATTATCGTTTCTTCTTTTATATTACTTAAACTTATTAGTTCATATTCAGCTTTTATCAAATACTCTTCCATGTTTTGTATCTTTGTTATCTTGTCTTTCACATCCGTTGGTGATGTCCATTTCGCTTTTCCATCGTAAAAGACCATCCCTTTAGTTCAGTTTGTTCACGTTTTAAATCTGT
>NZ_JAHC01000024.1 GCF_002924625.1 Petrotoga sibirica DSM 13575
CTTTCACCCCGCTCCCCGCCCGTGAGGAAAAGCGCCCTGTGACCTTTTTAAAATTAATTGTCGCTTCCCGCTCATAAGAGGGGTAAATTGTTTTCTTTGTAAATTTAATTATACCATATGTTTTTGAAAGTGTGTTATCTTATCATATAGCTCACGTATAATAGGTTTTATAGTATATTTTGTAAAAAAATAATAGTCTTTTCACCAAAACCATAATTTTGTGGTATAATATTACTAACTTTAGAGTTGCTTACTCATGAGTTAGTAACTTACGAGTAAGTTATAGAGGTGACTTACATGTTTATTGGCAGAGAATCAGAATTAGCAGCTTTAAACAAACTATATAAAGAAGACAAATTCCAATTTGTTGTTGTATATGGTAGAAGAAGGGTTGGAAAAACCACCTTACTTTTGGAATTTTGCAAAGAAAAGCCTTTTATATTTTTTGTAGCCAACGAGTCAGTAGATAGTGTTTCATTAGAAAAATTTTCTAAAGAGGTGTTTTCATTTTTCAATCTAAGGGGGTTAACTGGGTTTAATTCTTGGGAAGAAGCTTTCATCTTTATTGCCAGTAGAACAAGAGAAGAAAGATTAGTAATAGTAATTGATGAGTTCCAATATTTAGTAAATGCGAATCGTAGTATTCCATCGATTTTACAGAAATTGATAGATCATAGTTTGAAAGACACCAAATTATTTTTGATAATCTGTGGTTCATATGTCAGTTTTATGGGAAATGAAGTCTTGGGTTATAAAAGCCCATTGTATGGGAGAAGAACCGCACAATTTGAGATTACCCCTTTTGGTTTTTTTGACAGTCGAAAGTTTTTCCCAAAATATTCTTGGGAGGAACAAGTCAACACATACGGTGTTTTAGGGGGCACACCACAATACTTGTTCACCTTTGATGAAAAGGTGGACGTTTATGAAAATATAAAACAAAAAATATTATTTAAATCATCGTATCTTAACGAAGAACCTACATTCTTGCTAAGGCAAGAATTAAGGGAGCCTTTGATTTACAATTCTATTTTAGAAGCTTTGGCAGAAGGAAACGGAAAATTGAATGAAATTTCCTCAAGAATCAGTTTCGATAATTCCAAAGTGGCTAAGTATTTGGAAACCTTGATTGATCTGAAGATCGTTGAAAGAATAAAACCTGAACCGATTGGTAGAAAAAGCAGGGGTAGTATTTTCAAGATTAAGGATAATTTCTTTAAATTTTGGTATAGGTTTGTTTTTAAAAACAAAGCATTAATTGAACAAGGATTGGCGGATTTCGTCATAAAAAATAAAATAAAGCCATTTATGAATGAGTACATAGGCCCCATTTTCGAAGACATTTCAGTTGAAATCCTGAAGAAAATGAATGTCGAGGGTAAATTACCATTCGTTTTTGAAAATATTGGAAAATGGTGGGGCAATAACCCCATTAAAAAAATAGAAGAAGAAATCGATATAGTAGCCTACGATAAGAAAAACCTTCTTCTTGGTGAATGCAAATGGCAAAATACATTGTTAGACATGTCGGTAGTTAAAAAACTTATGGATAAAGGGGCTTTATTTCATTTTGAGAATAAATTTTATATACTTTTCTCGAAAAACGGTTTTACGAAAGAAACCTTGAATTTTGCCAAAGCCAGTAATAATGTTATTTTAATAAGTTTTAAAGATTTTGTGTCCTGAGTTTGACAGTTACAAAAACGTAAGAATTCTAAAACGGGTGCACTTACTAAACGAAAAGTGTAAGTACCTTTTTAAAAGTACACTATAATTATACACTATTAATGTGTAAAATTCAAATTTTGGTGATCTATTTGATAATAATCAAAAATCATAATCATTCTAAAAAATTATTGTTATGAGGACAGGAACTGAAAGAGAAAGAATTACTCCTTGTCCAAAGGCTATTAGAGTAGTTTCTTTATTGGTGCTTTTTGCTATTACTCCAAGCATTGTGTCCATTGAAGTAGCCCCTCCAATTGATGCTGCTCCTAAAGGGGACCATTTAGCAACTAAAGGAATTAAAATTATTGCTAAAATTTCTCTAATTACATTTGCAGTGAAAGAAATTGCCCCCAAAACAGGAGAATAGAGATTGCTTATCATAACCCCTGAAAGAGAATACCAACCAAATCCTGCAGAAGCCCCTAAAGCTTCTTTTAAATTCAAGTCCGTAAAAAATATTGCTAAGGAACCAAAAATAAGACTTCCTAATATAGTTAATATTGATTGAAAAAGTATATTTTTCATATTAATTTTTAATTTTGAGAGTATCTTTTCTTCACTTCCTATGTCAACCCCAACACTAAATACTAAAAACATTAGTAAAATGGTCGTTAGATTGTTCGGGATATAAACGTTAAAATAGATGCCTGATATTATTCCAGCAACGACTGCAGATAATAACAATATCATTTAGTTTTCTCCTTTTTAAAGAACTTTTCGTAAATAGAAGTGAAAAGAATGCTTCCGATAATTGAAAAAACCGCTATGTATAAAGCGGTGAATCCAATTTCTTTAATTTGAAAAAGCAAAGTATCATCGTTGCCAATTTCATAACCCATAAAAAAGAGCAGTAAAACCGTTGACCATAAAACGGGTTTTATTTTTTTCAACCATTTTAGCCATCCTTTTAATCCTATGAAAATGCCAATTAAAAAGGCTATTAGTATTCCAACCATCATAATGAATCACCTCGTAATTAATTCTCAACCTTTTTGAAAATCTTTTCAATTTTCTTTTCTTTTTTTCCTTTCTTCTTTCTTTTTAAAAGTTATTTATTTTGATGTGAGCTGTGCTTAGTCGCTATTTGCGCCCCTTTGCCCCGCTCATCGTCCATAAGGAAAAAGGGCTTTAGCACTTTCACCCCGTTGCTTGCCCAACTAAGGAAAAGTAATAGGGCTCCTTTCTGAAGACCCCACATTTTTTAAAATTTCCCTATTTTTTTCAATTTTTCGGCTATTTTTCGGACGTCTTGTGAGTGTTCTTCTTTTGTAATTAAGATACCGTTGTCTCCTTCAACGACTATAATATTTGATAGCCCGATTATTCCCACAAATCTATCTGATTTAACGAATACATTTTTCCCATCTATGACTTCAACGTTTTCGTCGTTATCTGAGTATCCTAACAGTTCTCTTACAGATACCCAGTTTCCTACATCAGACCAAACAAAATCTGCTTTTACTACATAAACGTTATCTGAGCGTTCTAATAGGGCGTAATCGATGCTTATTTTTTCAATATTCGGCATGATTTTTCTTAATCTATCAGTGTCCCAAGGGGAGATGTTTATGAGTTGATTATAAATGTCAGGAGAATGTTTCTTCATTTGTTCTAAAAATGTGCTTTTTTTCCATATGAACATTCCGCTGTTCCAATAGTAGTTGCCTTTTGATAGAAAGATTTTAGCTTTTTCAGGGTCTGGTTTTTCTTTGAATGAGTTAACTTTGTATGTTGAGTTGTTTATTGCTTTTCCTGCTTCTATATAGCCATAGCCTGTTTCTGGCCTGGTTGGATTTATACCTAAGGTAAATAGTCCAACGTATTTTTGAGCTCCTTGTATTGCTTCAGATAGTGTGTCCCAAAATTTAGATTTGTCAGGAATGTAATGATCGGCAGGGAGTATTGTTACAATTTCATCATCTTGGGCTATTTGAGTTCCTATCATGCAGGCTGGTGCAGTATTTCTTGGAATTGGCTCCAAGATGATGTTTTCTTTAGGGATTTCTGGAATTTCTTTCATCGTTAATTGTTGATATTTTTCTGCTGTAATGATGAATATATCAGTGGGTTCCATTTTGTATCGCATTCTTTCATAGGTTTCTCTTATGAGAGTTTTATCTGAAAAGAGTTTTAGGAATTGTTTTGGTGTTTTTGAGTTTGATAGAGGCCAGAATCTTTCTCCTGAGCCTCCTGCAAGGATTATTGCTTTCATAACTGCCTCCTTTTGTAGCTTTTAGCGCCCTTCCCCGGCTCCCCACCCTTGGCCATTAAGGGGTCCCCCCTTAAGATCCCCAAGTTCAAAATCTAAGTTTATTCTAAAAAAACTTTTTTTCAGAAATCAGCAAAAGGGCTTCGCCCTTTGACCCATTAAAAACAATTTCTTGCTTTTGGAGAATGATTTTTATGGTTTTTATGTAAGTTGCGCTTAGTCATTATTTGCGCCCCTTCGCCCCGCAGCCCGCCCATTTAAGGAAGTTGGAAAGGGCTTCGCCCCGCTGCCCGCCCGTGAAGAAAAAGGTGTTTATTTTATAGTGTATTTGAAATATAGTCCACCGAGAGGTGGTAGTGTGAGTATTATGGATTGTTCTCTTCCGTGCATGGGTATATCTTGGGAGTATACTTCTTTTGGATTGTCGACCCCACTTCCGTAGTATTGTGTCCAGTCGGTGTTCAATATTTCTTGGTATACTCCTTTTTTTGGCACGCCTATCCTATAGTTATCCCTTGGCACTGGTGTGAAATTGAAGACACAGACAATGATTTCCTCTTCGTTTTCTGATTTTCTTATAAAGGATATTACACTGTTGTCAGAATCGTTAAAATCTATCCATTCGAAACCTTCGTAACTGAAGTCAATTTCAAACAATGCAGGATGATTTTTGTAAAGAATATTTAAATCTTTTAAAAATTGTTGTGTCTTTTTATGTGGTTCGTATTGCAATAGGTGCCAGTCTAAACTGTAAGAGCAATCCCATTCTTTTCTTTGAGCTATTTCACTTCCCATAAAGAGTAAATTTTTCCCAGGATGAGCGAACATGTAGGAGTAAAAGAGCCTTAAGTTGGCGAATTTTTGCCAGTCATCACCTGGCATTTTTTCTAAAAGAGATCTTTTTCCATGTACAACTTCGTCATGTGAGATAGATAAGATAAAGTTTTCAGAAAAAGCGTATACTAGAGAGAAAGTAAGATCATTTTGGTGATATCTTCTAAATATCGGGTCTTTACTAAAATATCTTAAGGTGTCGTTCATCCAGCCCATATTCCATTTGAATGCAAAGCCTAAACCTCCAGCATGAACCGGGGTGGTTACTCCGGGAAATGCTGTCGATTCTTCTGCAATGGTTACAATTCCTGGAAAGTATTGATAGGCAACGGTGTTAAGGTGCTTGATGAAATCAATAGCTTCAAGATTCTCTCGTCCACCGTATTTGTTGGGAATCCATTCTCCATCTTGTCTGCTGTAGTCTAAGTATAACATTGAAGCTACGGCGTCTACCCTTAATCCGTCGATGTGGTATTTGTCCAACCAAAATAAAGCGTTTGCCAGTAGAAAGTTTTTAACTTCGGTTCTTCCGTAATTGAATATGTAGGTTCCCCAGTCTTTGTGTTCTCCCAATCTGCTGTCAAGGTGTTCATAAAGGGCTGTGCCATCGAATCTTCCCAAAGCATGTGCGTCTTTTGGAAAGTGACCAGGGACCCAGTCAACGATGACGCCTATACCTTCTTGATGCATTTTGTCGACAAAGTACATGAAGTCCTCCGGTTTTCCAAACCTGCTTGTTGGAGCATAGTAACCTGTTACCTGGTATCCCCAAGAGATGTCTAAGGGATGTTCGCTAACAGGTAATAGTTCTATGTGGGTAAAATGGTTTTCCTTAAGGTATTCTGAAAGCTTTTCCGCTAGTTCCCTATAATTTAGAAATTGATTTTCTTCTTTTTTTGACCATGATCCCAAGTGGACTTCATAGATTGACATTGGTTCTTTTAGCCAATTTTTGGTTGTTCTTTCTTCCATCCATTTGGAGTCGTTCCATGTGTGTTTGTTTTGTATATCGTATACAATGGCTGCTGTTTTGGGCCTTACTTCAAAGTAAGTCCCGTAAGGGTCTGTTTTTAGTAAGAGGTCTCCATTTTGGGTTTTGATTTCAAATTTGTATAAGTCTCCTTCAACAACACCGGGAACGAAGATTTCCCATATTCCAGATTGGCCTAAGACCCTCATTTGATGAATTCTTCCATCCCAATTGTTGAAATTTCCAACAACACTGACTCTTTTGGCGTTTGGTGCCCACGTTGAGAATAAAACCCCTTCGATCCCATTTATTTTCATTGGATGCGCACCTAGTTTTTCGTATATTTTGTAATGGTTTCCTTCGTTGAAGAGATATCTGTCGTATTCAGATATGACCGGCAAAAAAGAGTAGGGGTCTTTGTAAGTCCAAGTATGGCTGTTGTAATCTGTGCATTTTATTTCGTATTCAAATATTTGAGAGCCTGGAATCTTTTTCTCAAAGAGTCCAGCTTCGTGGATTTTATCGAGTTTGACAGTGGTGTTTTTAGAAATCAAATATGCTTCTTTTGCAAAAGGTTGAAGAACCCTTATGACTAAGTTTTCTTTGTCTAATTCTCTTAGACCTAAATAGATGAATGGGTCGTGGCACTCAGCGTTAACAAGCATATTTATTTCTTTTTCTGTCAGTATTGGCATGTGTTGCCGCCTCCTTTTTTATTAGCGACCTTTCACCCCGCTCCCCACTCTTCAACGGAAGGGGGAAAGGGTTTCCCCCTAAGCCCCTATCCAAAAGGGAAAAGGATTTTTGTTAGTTTATTGTAAAGTATGTGCCATTTTCTTGCGAGAGCTTCCCGTCTATTTCCAACTGCATAATTGTGGATAATATAGAAGAAACATCTTCTTTTAAGTTTTCACATAGTGAGTCTAAGTTATTTTTTCCTTGGTTTATTAGTGTTAATATTTTTTCTTTTAGTGCCATTTCTTCGATACTTTGAGAGGAACTTTCTTCTTCTAAGTTTGATATTCCAACTAATTCCTTAAGGTGTTGTAAAGAGATTATTGGTGTGGCACCAGAGTAGATTAAATAATTCGTCCCGTATGAATTCAGCCTTGTTATATCCCCTGGTACGGCTAATACTTCTCTTCCGTAATCGAGTGCGTATCTTGCGGTTATCAATGATCCACTTTTTTTAGCAGCTTCAACTACTATGGTTTTTTCAGATAGAGCTGCGATTATACGGTTTCTATATGGGAAAGTGTACTTTGTAGCCCTGGTACCTGGAAAGTATTCTGATATTATTAGCCCTTCTTCTTTTATTTTGTTGTAGAGTGATTCGTTGGATTTTGGATATATTATGTCTATCCCGTTTCCAAGAACAGCTATTGTTTTTTTGGCGTTTCTTTGGGCTATTGAGTCGATTCCATAGGCCATTCCACTTACTATGGTGTAGCTGCTCAAGGTTTTGGCGATTTCAATACATATAGATTTTCCGTAATCTGTGGCTTTTCTTGTTCCAACAATCGAGACCGTTTTGCTTTTTAAGAGCGATGGATCACCCAAATAGTAAAGAATTACTGGAGGGTCGTTGATGTTTTTTAATAAATCTGGATATTCTTCGTCCCAATAAGTGATTATGCCTAAATCTTTTATTTTGTTTAAGCTTTGAACGATTTTTCTTTTGTTTTCTTCAAACTCTTCTTTGAATAATGTAGGTGATGTGCCTGTTTCTGTGTATTCTAAGAGTTCTTTGTTGGATTTTTTATATACTTCTTTGAGGGTTATGATGTCTAGTATTTTCAATAATTGTGAAAGCCTCCTTCTTTGATGAGACTTGGTGTATTTAGCACCCTTCCCCCCCCTCCCCACCCGTGAGGAAAAT
>NZ_JAHC01000025.1 GCF_002924625.1 Petrotoga sibirica DSM 13575
AGCGCCCTTCCCCCGCTCCCCCCCATAGGGAAGGGAGGTCTTTCCCTTAGCCCTGCTCCCCGCTCCATTCAGAGAAGAAGATTGGAGGGTGAATGAGCAAATTTCTACCTCCGTTTTTTCTAAATGTTAGAGAGACTAGTTGGGCGTCTTTTTCTTTGTTCCCGTAGGCGATATATATGTGTTGAGGTTCTAAATTATTCTTTTCTAAGATTATTAATACGTCTGAAAGAATGTAAGGATGAATTATAAAACAGCCTAAACCTTTGTTTTTTAAAAGGAATTTTGAAGCATAGATAAAATCTACTAATACTTTTAAGTCTTCAGCTGATCTGGCGATTTTTCTATCGCTGATTTGACTTTTTAATCCATCAAAGTAGTGTGGAGGATTTGAAATTATATAGTCTACAGATTCTGTGTCAAAATGGTTTTTGACGTTATTAACCTCTAAATTGAGAAATTCTACGTTGTTTATTTCGTTTATTTCTTTGTTTTGTAAGGAGAATTCATATAGATCTTTTTGTATTTCTATCCCAATGATTTTACTGTTTGTTAGCATTTTCCCAATTACGAGACTGA
>NZ_JAHC01000026.1 GCF_002924625.1 Petrotoga sibirica DSM 13575
GTCCATGTGTTAGCGCCCTTTCACCCCGCTCCCCACCCATGGGCTTTAAGGGGCAAGGCCCTTAAGATCCCCAAATTCAAGGTCAAAATCATTTAAAAACTTAGTTTGCATACTTCAGCAAACAAGGCATCGCCCATTTATTCTCTTTGTATAAATACTGAATATTCTCCCGCATTCAATTTGTCTATTTTACAATTAATACTGTTTAAATATGAGAATGTTTCAATGTTCATTAATTTTATTTTAGAAGTTTCCATTATTGTTCTACTGTTTATAGAGGAGTTGAAAAGGTCTATTGTTGAGTTTTTGAATAATGATTCTGCAACGTTATTTAACGATATTTCTTTTAAGTAGGTATTATCGATATAAACACCTGATGAGTTTGTTATTTTAACGTAGTCTGATATGGATGAGTCGTAAAGGCAAATTCTTTCTGTACTTTTTGTGTCAATTGAGCTAGATTTATCAAGGGTTGAGTTTTTAATGAATAATAATTTTCCTTTACCCGTAAATTTAATGTTTTCAAAGTCAGTGTCATAAGCGATTACGGTTCCACCGTTGAGTACAATTTCCCCTTCTCCAAAGATATGAGTTTTATAAATTCCAGGCATTAAAAACATTATCCCTTCAACAACTACTGTAGCACCGTTATATAATCTGATTTCGTTTCCCGATTCAACTAAAAGTGTTTTTGCTTTTGGTATTAGTATATCAGATGATATAACAAAAGGCGTGTTAACTTGTGACAAGAAAAGGTTTTTATCTACCCTGTTTATGGTACCAGAAGCATACGGGACAAAAGCCTCTGAGAGAGTAATTACTGGATCAGAAGGAAGCCCGTATGTCCCATTTTTGGTAACTTTTCTTACAAAAATAATATCATAATTTGGGTTTTCAATGAAAGTGTTTTTTAATTCAAAAACTTTTTTCCATCCAAATTTTTCAACATAGCTTTCTACAACGTAATTTCGATAGATAGGATCATATCGCCAGGATATATAGTCCAAATCTTCAGAAATTAGTCGCGTTGTAACTTCAGGTGATGTAGGGATTTGATTGTCAATGTTTAAAGCTATAAATTTTTCGGTTTTGTTTTTGTTGGAGTCAAAAACAATCATGGTTGCATCGGTTGTTTGACTTAGTAATAAATCTGAAGGGTATTTAACTCCATTTCCATCGTCTATGAAAACTAAAAAATTGTCATTCCAGTCGTCAGAAATGTTCATATCGATTTCTGAAAAAAGATTTACACTTACAACATACGAATTTATAACCGGAGGTTTGTCAACATCTGTATTTATTTCTATTGTATGATTGTATGTATTTTCGACATCATCTTTGAACTGTAGGACATAATTTTTAATTCCTGAATCTTTAGTCAACTTTATTGAGAAATTGTCTTGAAACGAATTCGAAGAGGCTAATTTAGTGTCGTTGTAGTATAGGCAAACCGTGGAGAAATCCTCTTCATCTACGTTGTACTCTAAATTTAAATTGCCTGCTGAGAGTTCGTAGTTGAAATATGATGGTTTTGGCGGAGTGGAATCAAAAGTTATGTTTGTGGCGAACTCAGTGATAATTCTGTTTTTGCCATCTAAAAATTTGATATTGATTTTGTGGAGACCATTGGATAGCGCCCCTTCGCCCGGCTTCCCACCCAAACTTTCTCCGTCTATAATTATTTCTACATCTTCATAGTTAATATTTGTTTTTATCGTTAACGGGATATTTGGGGAAATTTTGCTTGGAATTTCGATTTCAAAATTAACATCAGAATCTGCATCATATTGACATCCAAAAAATAATATTATTAACATGGAAAATAATACAATCTTAGAAACTAATTTGAACAATTATTCCACCTCATAGAAAAATTTTAGCAAAGGTGAATCGTTGGGAATAACTAAGACGCTGTTGTTGAAAGAATCTTTGTAAATGTCTGTTATTTTTTGGAGTTCGTAGAAATCTTGATCCAAGGAATAAGCTTGTGAATAAATGTTTATCGCACTTGCTTCACCTGTTCCTCTTATGATTTCGGCTTCTCTTTGGGCATCTGACCTGATTCTACTTGCTTGTTTGTCTGCTTCGGCTCGTATTCTTTGGGCTTCTCTTTCTCCTTCGGCCCTTAATTGAGCAGCCATGGCATACCTTTCACTTTTCATTCTTTCGTATACCGCCTCGGTGTTTTCTTGAGGTAGATCGGTTCTTTTGAGCCTTACGTCAACGACATTTATTCCAAAATCTTGTAGTGATGCCTCACTACGATTTTTTATATCTTCCAAAATAGCCACCCTTTGAAATGAAAGAACTTCAGAAAATGTGTAATTTCCTATAACATCTCTTGCATGTGAGTAAACAATGTCGTCGATTCTTGTCTTCGCAACTTCTACAGTCCTGAGTGTTTCAATGAACTTTTGAGGATCTTCTATTCTCCAAATTGCATATGTATCGGCTAAAATAGTTCTTCTGTCAGAAGTTATTACTCTTTCTACGGGTATATCGTAGATCATGATTCTTTTCTCGAGTTTTACTACATTGTCTATAAAAGGTGTTTTTACGTAAATTCCTGGTTCGGTTCTTATGTTTAAAATATTTCCAAATCTGATTACTATTGCTTGTTGAGTTTGATCAACGATGTAGAAAGCTGTTGTTCCAAGGAGAATTCCAAAGAAAACTATTATTATAACTACTGCCCAGAGCGTTGTATTTTTCATTGTGCCTCACCACCGATAATTTCACTTAAGTCCAAAAAGTTCAAGGTGTTTCCTTCTTTAGATACTACTTGTATCTTTGCATTTTTTATCATTTGTTGTACAGAATCTAATATTAATCTTTTTCTTGTGATATCCGCAGAGTTTTGGTATTCTTCCAATAATGCTTTGAACCTTTCCGTTTCTCCTGTTGCCTTTGCAACTTGTTCGTAGGCGTAAGCCTGAGCATCGTTCAAGATTCTTTGAGCTTCTCCTTCCGCTCTTGGAATAATGTCATTCCTGTACCTCTGTGCTTCGTTTATTGATGTTTGTTGGTCTTGACGAGCGTTGTTCACATCATCGAAAGCAGGAACGACTGGATCTGGTGGGGTTACCGCTTGCATATATACATTTTGTATTAGAATACCAGAGTTATAACTGTCTAGTATAGACTGAACCCTTTCAGTGGTTTCCATGGCTATTCTATCTCTTTCTGTAGTTAAGACGTTTTCTAAATTAGATAAAGCGACACGTTCTCTAAGTACACTTTCAGAGGTAGATTTAACTAGGTCATACCCCTGAATCACATTGAACGCATAAGCCGCAGGGTCGTTTACCCTATACTGAACAACTGCTTCAATACTAATTATGTTCTGATCACCAGTAATCATCTCTGCTTCATCCGTCACTGATCTGTATGTGGGGGTTCTTCCCGTGCTGGTGGTTCTAAAACCTATTTCAACCTTATTTATTGTTCTTACATCCACTATAACATGTGATTGAAAAGGGTAAGGAAGACGAACGTGCAGGCCCGGTCCTGCGGTAGATTTGTATTCGCCAAAAGTCTTAACTAATGCCACTTCAGAAGGCCCTACCTGATAAATACCAGTTAATAGGTAGGCAACAATCGCTATAATAACGGCAATAATGATTATATTTCGCCATCTATGACCTTCATGATTGTTGCCTTCATCTTTAAATTCTTCATTTGGATTGAATATCTCATATTCAGCCAAAATACTCACCTCTCTAAAAAGTTTTGAATACTGCGTGTTAGCGCCCCTTCGCTTCGCCCCCCCGCGCCATGCAGCTCCTTCATAAGGTTGGCGTTTGGAAAAACTCAAAAGAGCTTTAATTTAATTATAACATAAAAGTCGCATATGTGAGCAGATTTTTTAATATAAAATATTTTTATTTCAAAAATACAATAAAAGTTATATCGTGTTATAATAAGTATTGCAGGAGTTGGATCACAGGGCAAAACATTTTTCTTTTCCTTATGGGTGGGGAGCGCGGGAAGGGGCGTTAATTAAGGTTTTGACTCAAGAGAGTCACTGAGCGAAGCCCTTTAGCTGATCTGTACAAAATGGTTTGTTTGCAATGCTTTAGAAATGTTTTCCAAAATCTCGTTTACGTAGCTTTTGCCGTTTTATGCAAAAAGCTTTTTAATAATGCTTTAGAAGTAATATCCTCATTCTCATTTGCGAAGCAAATGCGTTCGGGGATCTTAAGGGGGGAACCCCTTAACGCTTGGAGGTAAAAATATGGTTGATAAGGACAAACATCGAATCCTTGTTACCGGAGGTGCCGGTTTCATCGGTTCGAATTTAGTTGACAGATTGATAAAAGAAGGACATTCTGTAGTTGTTATCGATAATCTTTCCACAGGTAACGTAGAATTCTTGTCACCTATGGCTCTTTTTTATCAACAGGATATTAGAGATTATAATGTTTTGGAGAAAATATTTGAAACGCACAAGTTCGACTATGTGTTCCATTTAGCGGCACAGATCTCTGTTCCCGATTCTGTTAAAGACCCAAACCGGAACGCAGAAATCAATGTGATGGGTACTTTGAATTTATTGAAATTATCCTTTAAGTACGGGATCAAAAAGTTCATATTTTCTTCTACAGGTGGGGCTATTTACGGTGATAACGCTCCTATTCCCACTTCAGAAGATTATTGTCCACACCCTATTAGTCCTTATGCTATTTCTAAACTTGCTTGCGAAAAATACATCGAGTTTTATTCCCGCCAATATGATTTGAATTACACTATATTGAGATATGCCAACGTATATGGACCAAAGCAAACTCCCAAAGGAGAAGCCGGGGTAGTAGCAATCTTCACACAAAATATGTTAGAGAAAAAAGAGATAGTTATTTATGGTGATGGAGAACAGGTACGAGATTTTGTACATGTTTTTGATGTCGTTGAAGCCAACTTTTTATCCATTAATAAAGGGGAAAAGGAGACGGTAAATGTTTCGACTAACAAAAAAACAACTGTAAACGAGCTTTTTGAAGTGATGAAAAGGAAAACGGGATATGAGAATGACCCGATTTATAAACCTGAAAGAGATGGTGATGTGAAGATGAGTTTGCTTTCGAATGAGAAGGCGAAAAGTATTTTAGGATGGGAGCCTAAATACGATTTAGAAAAAGGGGTGGAGAACACTATTGAGTGGTACACAACCTCTTTATGAGATAATTCGGCCAAAAAAGGTTGATGAGATACTGGGTAACGAAAAGTTGAAAGAAATTCTTAAAACCTGGATAAAGAATAAAAAGGTCAGATCTTTCATTATATATGGGGAACCTGGTAGCGGTAAGTCAACGATTGTAAGGGCTTTAATAAATGAGGTAAAAGATTATTACGATGTTTTTTCTATTTCAGGGGCAATAGAAGGAAAGAAAAAAATAAAGGATATAATTGGGCAAAAAAATAATCTTTTTTCAAAACCCAAATTATTATTTGTCGACGAAATACATCGATTGAATAAAGCTGAACAAGATACCTTACTTTTAAGCGTTGAAACTGGAGATTTAACTCTGATAGGTGCGACAACAGAAAATCCAGCTATTAGCGTTAATCCCGCATTATTATCTAGAGTATTAGTTTTTAAAACTAAAGAACTAACTACAGAAGATTATGAAAAATTATTCCAACAAATAGAGGATTATTACAAAGATTTGAAAATTACAAAAGAGGCACGCAAAGCACTGATAGAATATGCTGGAAATGATATCCGTCGGATAATGAATCTAATAGAAACAGCGAATGAAGCTGGGATCAATTCAATTGATTTAGAATTTCTTAAAGATTTTACCGGGTATCGACTAACTTACGATAAAAACGCAAAATATAGTTTAATTTCTGCATATATAAAAAGTATGAGGGGAAGCGATGTGGACGCTGCATTGCTTTACCTTGCTTATATGCTTGAAAGCGGCGAAGACCCGATGTACATAGCAAGAAGGATGGTCATTTTATCTGCCGAAGATGTTGGTTTGGCAGATCCTAATGCCTTAAACATAGCTGTATCAGCTATGATAGCTACTGAACATGTTGGTTACCCCGAATGTTATCTTCCATTATCTGAAGCTACAATTTATCTGTGTTCATCACCAAAATCCAATTCAGCATATCTAGCCTACTCTAAAGCCAAAGAGTTTATAAGCCAAAATAATTTCGAAATTCCACCTAAATTGATAAACCCTTTGAACAAAAGAATGAAAAAACAAGGTTTCGGAGAGGGGTACAAGTACCCTCACGATTATGGGGGGTTCGTTAGAGAAAGTTACATGCCAGAAGGTTTTGAAAATACTCAATTTTTCACGCCTAAAGAAGTTGGTATTGAAAAGCGTGTAAAAGAACGATTAAAAGATCTCTGGAAAGACAAGAAAAATTATTGAACAATCAGACTTGAAATTTTTTGCACAAAAATTTGAAAAAGTTAGCATTAATGAAATTTTTTTCATTATTCGGGAATAATTGGCAATAAACACCTTAGATTATTGTTAATTAGTTTTTTTCTGCTTGACAATTAAGATTAATATTTATTATAATATTGAATAGAATTAAAGAGAAATTATATTATGAGGTGGATATGGTGGATAATATCATCTTAGACGTTAGAAATATGAGCACTCATTTTCCCGTAGCTGAAGGAACGATTAAAGCTGTTAATCAACTTTCCTTTACCTTGAGTAAAAACGAAACCTTGGGGATAGTTGGAGAAACCGGATCGGGTAAAAGCGTATCTATGAAATCCGTAATGGGGATGATAAAGAGTCCCGGGTATATTACCAAAGAAAGCCAGATTTTATTTAAGACCAATGAATTCAGGAAAGACGGGAAGGAAGAGTTCGTTGATCTGGCAAAATTAAAACAGAAGGATTTTACAAGAATAAGAGGAAAGCATATAGGGATGGTTTTTCAAGACCCAATGTCTTCATTGAACCCAATGTTTACTATAGCGGATCAGATGATTGAAACTATTGTTTTTCACCAAAATGTATCTATACAAGAAGCAAGGGAAAGGGCTATAAAACTCTTAGATGATGTAGGGATCGCTAATCCAGCCGAAAGAATCGATGACTATCCCTTCCAACTTTCAGGTGGTCAAAGGCAAAGGGTAGTAATAGCTATAGGACTTTCTTGTAATCCAGAAATATTAATCGCCGACGAACCTACTACCGCTTTGGACGTTACTATTCAAGCACAAATTTTAGAGTTGATGAAAGATTTACAACAAGAGTATGATATGGGAATGATATACATAACGCACGACCTTTCCGTAATCGCTGAGGTAGCTGATAAAGTTATTGTAATGTATGGTGGGGCACAGATGGAAATGACCGATATTTATACACTCTTTGAAAAACCGAAACATCCGTATACCCACGCTCTGCTTTCCTGTATACCAAGACACGATATAAAGATAGATCTATTGAACCCAATAAAAGGGCAACCTCCTGTTATGCTAGATTCTCCGCCATTGTGTCCTTTTTTGCCGAGATGTCCCTATGCCACTGAAAAGTGTAGAAAAGAATGGCCAGAGTTAAGAGAAATTGAAGAAAATCATTACATTAGATGTTTTAATCCTATATCTGATACCACTCCTCTCCATTATGATGAAGTAATAGACAAGAAGGAGGCTATTTGATGCTCTTAAAAGTTCGTAATCTAAAAAAATATTTCCCAATTAAACAGGGATTTTTAATGGAAAGAACGGTTGGATATATTAAAGCAGTAGATGGAATCAATTTAGACTTAGATGTGAATGAAACTTATGGTTTGGTTGGAGAGTCGGGGTGTGGAAAGACAACCATTGGTAAAACGATTTTAAGGTTGGAAGATCCTACTTTAGGGAAGATTTTTTTAAACGGAGAAGAAACTTCTCATTATTTTATGAGTAAAAGAGCCGGAGCAAAGTATTTGGAAAAAGAGTACATTGAATACGCTCATGAACTAGAAAAAGAGTTAGGAAGTAGAGAGAGGGTTCTCGAAAACCTTGAAGATGAAGAGAGAAAGTATGTTCAGTATTATTACGATAATGGAAAAGAAAAATTTTTTGATTATATGTTTAAAGATATAGAGAAAAAAAGAGCAGAGTTTAGAAGAGATGTTCAAATAGTGTTTCAGGATCCTACATCTTCCTTGAATCCAAGAATGACGGTAGGGCAAGCCTTGATTGAACCGTTGTTGTTTCACCAAATGGCAAAAAATAAAATTCAAGCGAAAAATATTGCTCTTGATATGTTGAAAAAAGTAGGTTTGAAACCTTACCATGCCGACAGATATCCTCATCAATTTTCTGGGGGACAAAGACAAAGGGTTGCTATCGCACGTGCGATTATTTTAGACCCAAAGTTGATTATCCTTGATGAACCTACTTCTGCGTTAGATGTTTCAGTACAGGCACAGATAATTAATCTTTTAAAGTCTTTACAGAGTGAGTTCAACGTTGGATATCTCTTCATTTCCCATGATTTAGGGGTTGTTAGGTTCATTTCGAACCATGTTGGTGTAATGTACCTTGGAAGAGTAGTGGAGTTTGGAGAAGGTTCGGAAATATTTGATAGAACGTTACATCCGTATTCTCAAGCTTTACTGAATGCCGCCCCTCTTCCAGATCCAAGAAAACGAAGAGATAGAAAAAAGTTTTTGGTTAAAGGCCAAGTACCAAGTCCGGTTAACAGGCCGAAGGGATGTTTCTTCAACCCAAGATGTCCCTATGCTATGGATATATGTAAAACAGATTACCCCGAGTATTATAAAATAAACGAAAACCATTATGTTGCTTGTTTCTTATACAAAGAGGATAAAGATAGAGGTTTATCACAAGAAAAAGAGGGTAAGTTGGTAAAATAACTTAAAGGAGGGATTCACATGAGAAAGTTGTTGGTACTTGTAGTAGTGGTTTTAAGCGCCTTGACGATTTTTGCGGAAGAAGCTTACAACCCCGAGTGGCTTATCGCCGATGTCGAAGGTGGTCAGAGAGGCGGAACCTTGTACCTTGCAACAACATCTGGCCCTAAAACTCTAAATACTTACTGGGCTCAAGAGACGTCCTCTTCTATCATCATCAATCAAGGTGATGTGTCGTTACTCAGTAACGATTTTTATGGGCAGCCCACACAACCGTCACTTGCAAAAGATTGGGGAGTAGAACGTACAGAAGATGGAGGTACCCTATACTGGTTTGTGATGAGAGAAGGGGTAAGATGGTCTGATGGGCACCCACTAACCATTGACGATGTAGTATTTACATGGGAAAAGATAATAGTTCCGGATCTCACCGCAGATGGTAACGATGTTTATATGGACGCTGAAGGTAATCTCCCGGAATTGACTGTCGAAGGTAATAAAATCATGTTCAAATATCCTACAGTATTCAGATTTGGGTTTCAAACAGTTGGCGGATTTGCAATAATGCCAAAACACGTTTTAGAGGACAAAGTAACGGATG
Organism: Petrotoga sibirica DSM 13575; assembly: GCF_002924625.1. GTDB lineage: Bacteria > Thermotogota > Thermotogae > Petrotogales > Petrotogaceae > Petrotoga > Petrotoga sibirica. The sequence goes on from NZ_JAHC01000026.1 coordinate 9,446, forward strand.
CAGAAACTTTCCAATCCACTTGGACGGTAGAACAAATTGATCAACTCGTAGTTGGTGGCCCATTTAAAGTTACAGAGTACACCGAAGGAGTTAGGGTAGTTCTGGAAAGAAACCCCTATTACTTTGAAAAGACAAAAGACGGTGTCCAACTTCCATACTTAGATAGAATTGTCTTCGAAATAGTAACAGACAGCAATGTTGCAAGATTGAGATTTGAGGCAGGAGAAACAGATATGCATGGTCCTGCTGCTAAGGACTTTCCAGCTTTGAGAGCCCAAGCTGATAAAAAAGGATGGAATGTAATAGTAGGACCAGCGACCGCAGGGTCAAACTTTGTGGCTTTCAATTTCAACGCAGCAGATCCTGTTCATAGAGAATGGTTCAGAAACGATAATTTCAGAAAAGCCATAGCGTATGCCTTTGATAAACAAACTATCATAGATACATTGTACAACGGTTTAGCGGTACCTTGCTATGGCCCAAGAACTAATTCTTCTGCTTTCTACAATCCTAAAATCGAGGAGTTGGGATTCAGACACTCTCTCGTCACAGCACAGAGGCTACTAAGAGAAGCAGGTTTTAGTTTGAATGAGAAAGGTGAGTTAGTAGATTGGGATGGTAACGTCGTCGAATTTGAATTGAACACCAACGGTGAAAACGTGGTTAGAAACGAAATTGCTGTAATTTTAGTTGATTCCTTAGCAAAACTAGGAATCAAAGTTAACTACAGGCCGTTGCAATTCAACGCCGTGGTTCAAAAATTATACTCCGCTAACTTGGATGCAATTATCATAGGATTAGTTGGAGGAGACGATCCCGGATGGGGTACAAACGTTTGGTTGTTAGATGGTGGATTACATTTCTGGAATTGGTCTCCTGAAGTTATGGATTGGGTTGATCCAGATGAATATTGGGTACACCCAGCAGAGCAAAGAATCGATGAGATTTTGAGAGTTTCCCGTTCAATATTAGATAAAGACGAGCTCCAAAAACTTTGGGACGAATGGCAAATGTTGATTGCAGAAAATCAGATTCTTGTTTACACAATTTCGCAGAATTATTTAAACATGCATAAAAATACTTTGCATTTGTATCCTGTAGAAAAATATGGAACGATTAACCCTTACGGTTATTCCTACTCTCCAGGTATGTGGAAAATTGAGTACGCTTGGAAAGAATAGTAATTTTTAGGCTAGTAGAAAAAGGCGGAGGGGAGACCTTCTGCCTTTTTAAAATCATAGTGAGGAGGCTTCGATTTTGCTTAAGTATATAGTTAGAAGACTTATTCTTGCTATACCTGTGTTGTTAGGAGTGTCGGTTATCTCATTTTTTGTGATGCAATTGGCACCGGGCGATTTTTTAGATACATATAGAATAAATCCCAATATTAGCCGCGAGAAGATTCAAGAATTAGAGACGTTGTATGGGTTGGATAAAAATCCTGTAACCCAGTATTTCTTGTGGTTAGGGAATATTCTCAAGGGGGATTGGGGATACTCATTTGTTTATAAAATAGATGTTTGGCAAGTGATGCTAAGAAGATTAGAAGCCACACTTTTGTTGGGGGTGACAACGTTTATCTTTACCTGGGGAATCGGCATACCTTTAGGAATAACTGCTGCCCTTCACCAATACAAATTTACTGACCAAGCCCTTTCTACTGTTGGACTCATAGGTATTTCAATCCCGAACTTCTTTTTTGCCCTATTATGGTTAATGTGGTCTGCAAATACAGGGATATTTCCTATCGGTGGGATGCTATCACGCGAATTTGCTAATTTTCCATGGTACAAACAGATAGGTGATTTTTTCTGGCATGTGGCTGGTCCTGTAATTACCTTGGGAACCGCATCTCTTGCTGGAACTATGCGTGTTATGAGAGGGCAGATTTTAGATGAGATGAACCAAGATTATGCTGAGTTTGCAAAAGCAAAAGGGATGCCTTCAGACGTTGTCATTTACAAGCATACGTTGAGAAACGCTATAAATCCTGTGATTACCTCGCTGGGTTTCAGTTTATCTTCGATATTGGGTGGTGCATTGATAACGGAATATGTGTTTTCATGGCCAGGTTTAGGATCGTTGATGAGAGATGCGATTTTCCAGCAAGATATTTATTTGGTAATGGCGAATTTGTTATTGCAAGGTATTCTTTTAATAACGGGTAATTTGATCGCTGATATCTTACTTGCGGCATCTGATCCTCGTGTCAGATTAAGAATGAGTGCTTAAATTGGAGGGATATTTAAGTGAGAAAAAAGGATAAAAATAATTTGAAGGACACACCTCTAAACACACAAAACGATGAAGAACTTTTTGAGCGAGAATTCATGTCAACCCCTGCACTTATTTGGAGGGCACTAAGAAGGCATAAATTGGGAATGATATCACTTGTGGTGTTGATCATTTTGTATTTACTGGCTATATTTGCAGATTTTGTCTCTCCGATGAATCCATTTAATAACCATATTCAATATAGGTTTGCTCCTCCTTCTAAAATTTATAGAAAAGATTTATTCACAGGAGAAAGAGTTGGTCCCCATACTTATCTATATATGAGTGAAAGAGATCCAATAACATACCAAAGTGATTATGTAGAAGCAACCCATTTGGATATAATAAGGGCTAGGGATCCTGAAACGGGCGATTTAATTACTTTTGAATTGGGTACATACAATCCAACCTACAATGCAACCGTTTCAGATATAACTTATACATTTAAAAATACCATCATGGCGAAAACCACAAATGGTGAGTATATTGAATTAGCAACCAGTCGTAGATACGATCAAATTTTGATTCCCTTATCATATTTCACCAAAGAAGAAAACTTAAATGGACTCGTTTCAGTGGAAGATGGTCTTTATGATGTTAATTTTTCAAAACTTTTAAGCGGTGAGATGATTGTTGTTAGGCAAGATAACAGAAGTATTGCAATTAATACTTACAAAAATGATTATAGATATGCTCCTAAAATAAGAAATCAAGAAATTATCAGTGTAGATACTTTTGCAACTTTGGAAGAAATAAATGTTTATTTTGATTTTATCCCTGTTGTATTGACCCCATCAGATTTGCACGCAGTTAATTTGAAAAATTACCCTATTGAATTTTTCATTCGTTCGTGGGATTATAAGCTTTTTGGGCTTTTTCCAACGAATTTACATTTATTTGGAGTTGAAAAAACAAAATTGCCTTCTCTATCCGATTATTTTTCCAACGATGGGATACTGTATGTATGGGGATCAGACCAATATGGAAGGGATATTTTCAGTAGGATATTCTTTGCTTCACGGATTTCACTTTCTATAGGGCTAATTGGAATATTATTAACATTTACAATAGGTATTTTTTTAGGTGGTTTAGCTGGATATTTTGGAGGATGGGTAGACGAAGTGACTATGAGGTTCACCGAAATATTGATGTCAATTCCTAGCCTTTATCTAATATTAACTTTAAGTGCCGTTTTGCCTACAGGTATCTCACCGGAGATTAGGTATCTTTTGATAGTTGTAATTTTGTCCTTTATTGGATGGCCTGGAATGACAAGGGTTATAAGAGGGATGACTATGGGTTTGAAACAAACAGAGTTTGTTCAAGCAGCTATAGCTTTAGGATATCCTCCAAGAAAAGTGATTTGGAATCATTTGTTACCAAACACCTATACTTACGTAATTGTTTCAGCTACTTTATCTATTCCAGGATATATTTTAGGTGAAGCAAGTCTTAGTTTCTTGGGTGTGGGAGTAACAGAACCTGGAGCCTCTTGGGGTTTGATGCTTTCTCAGGCTCAAGATATCCAAGTTTTAACTAGTTACCCGTGGGTACTTTTACCCGGATTATTTATCATTATAACGGTTCTTGCCTTTAATTTATTTGGCGATGCCATAAGGGATGCACTGGATCCGCGAGCTTTAGGTCTATAATTCTTTAATTTATATAAAACCCACGTATTTTGTGGGGTTTTTACTATATAATTATATAATTTGATTTGTATTATTGTAAAAGCCGCGAAATTTAGTGAAAATTTGAAAAAGTTAGCATTAATGAAATTTTTTTCATTATTCGGGAATAATTGGCAATAAACACCTTAGATTATTGTTAATTAGTTTTTTCTAATTTGACAAACTCTGTAAACTTTACTATAATTATTTATGTTAGTGAAAATATTGTTAAACAGTAATAATACATTGTAATTCTAAGTTTTTGTTGTGAGTAAGTTGGTTTCAATTGGGTTTTACAAATGTTAAAGGAGGGGTATTATGAGGAAAGTAACGACTTTTTTGTTGGTTACGTTTGTGTTGGTTTCTGCTTTTGTTTTAGCCGAAAAGGGGCCTATGCCGGATAAGGTTTATTTTGATGTAAGAATGCAACAAGATGTCGCGATTCAAGATGTCGCAGCTGGCAATGTAGATGTCTTTTTATACGGCGTGTCGGCTCCAGTGATTAATTCTTTGCCCCAATCGGTACTTGAAAAGTTGGATATTTACAACGTTCCATCGGGTTCTTGGTCTTTATTACTTAACCCCATACCAAACGAGCCTCCCTATACGGTGAATGTTGACGGTGTTGAGTATTTTAATCCGTTGGCGATTCAAGAAGTAAGGTTTGCTATGAACTTCTTAATCAATAGACAGTATTTAGTCGACGAGATTCTTCAAGGTGCTGGTGGAGTAATGTATACGATGGCAACCCCTGGGCAACCTGGTACCCAACCATATATTGATATAACTGCAAATATGGGTTTTACTCCAGAAGGTAACCAAGAGCTAGCTCTTAAAATGATAGAAAACGCTATGAATGAAGCTGCCAATCTGCCTGAAAATAAAGGAAGGTTGGTAAAAGAAGGTCAATGGTGGACATTCGATGGACAACCAGTTACTTTGAAATTCATAATTCGTGTAGACGATCCTACAGGAAGGTTGCCAGCAGGTAGATACATAGCTGATCAAATTGAAAAAACTGGTATAAAGGTTGAAAGAATAGAAATAGACAGATATGCAGCAGTGACTCTGGCTTATTATTCAAACCCTGCCGATCTACAATGGCATATATACACTGAAGGTTGGGGAGCAGGGGCTACGAGAAAGTACTGGCACCATATTGTAGCCCAAATGTATGCACCTTGGTATGGTTATATGCCAGGAGGTCAAGAACCAACATTTTGGAACTATGAACAAGATGAGATCGATAAGCTAACTCGAGAGGTCTACGCCGGTAATTTTGCAACAGAAGAAGAGTATTGGGATATGATCTTAAGAGCTAATGAATTGGGTATTAGAGATTCCGTTAGGATATATCTAACCTATCAAGAAGACTTCTTTGTTGCTAACAAAGATCGATTCAACAGACGAATGGTATATGGGCTTGGAGACGGATTAAATCAGTGGTCCATTTTAACAGCGGATACGGTTGATCGAAATTTGAGAGTTACTCAATTCTCTGCACAAGGATCTTTATTCATGAGTGCTTGGAATCCAGTAGGAACGGATGGATTCAGCGATGTGTATTCCATAAACGTTGCATCGAACATATACGACTACGGTATGTTTGAAAGTCCAGCCTCAGCTGATCTTACATCTGAAAAAGTTGTTCCAAGGATGGAAACGTTGGACACTAAATTTGTAGTTGACGAAAACGGTGAGATGGTTGGGTTAATAGAGGTCCCCGCAGATGCAATTAAAGTTGATCCTGATAGTAAAAAATGGGTCCCTGTAGGACCGGGCGTTACATCTGTTAGTGTTGCTACTTACGATATAATATACGGTGTTTGGAATCATGGGATTTCTGAAAGCTTAGTGGATTATATGTATGCCCCTGCATATGTTTGGGACCTTTCAGTTGATTCCGGACCCATTGACTCAAGGTACGATGCGACTTATTCTGCCTCAGCAATGCCTGGACTGGAAGTTGAGGTTGCAAGAAGAATAAATGCTGACGGTTCGATAACCGTATGGTTCGATTACAACTTCCCGGTTGATGCTATGTACGTAGCTTCTTGGGGAGCACCTGGCTGGTCAGTTTCTCAATCAGGGCAACCAATAGGTGTTTCTTGGGAAATAGTCGAAGCTTTAACGAGATTGGTTGAAAACGGAGGAGTGTCAGGAAGAGGGTACACATTTTCATCAACAGCTGCAGGTGGGAACGTCTACGAAGTGGATGTACTTGAGCCTGTTACGGTTAACGATATCAAAGCGGAACTTCAAAAGATGATCGATGAAAGGTACGTACCTATTTACATTGAAGATATGGTTACACCTGACAAGGCTGTTGAAAGGTATCGAGCGGCGCTTGCTTTTGTTAATGAATACAACCATGCTTATATAGGGAATGGCCCTTTCAAGATGACCAAATATGATCCAAGTGCGCGTTTTGTTGAACTAACAGCTGTTAGGGATGAGAGGTACCCATTCGAACGTGGATATTGGAATGATTACTTTGAAACGGTGAGGCTGAACGTTGATAGTATAGAACTTGCTTTCGCTGCTATAAGAGGGTTAGACTTACCTGTTACGATTAATGTATCAGAGGTTCTTTACCCATACGATATATATTCCCCAGCTCCTGAAGGGGATGTAGAGGTTTCCTTGATCACACCAGAAGGGCCAATGAATTTCAAGGCTGAAGTAGAAACAGCGGGAACATTTGTTGCAACTATACCTGGAGACGTGCTTAATACATTAGAACCTGGTACTTATGCCGTTGTAGTTACTGCAAGATCGGAAGGAGCAATTCCATCTACTTATTCAACAACTATCGTTGTGTATTAATGTTCTAAAAGGACCTTTTTAGAGTTTAAAGGCTCCCTTAAGGGAGCCTATTTTTAGAAAAGTTGAATTATATACAGAGGTGATTAACCGTATGTATTGGCGATATGCAGTAAGAAGAATATTGATGGGTGTTTTTATCTATGTTGTAATCATTTTCATATACTCAGCCTTGTTTAACACGGTAATGGATCAGACGTTAAATAGTCAAATAGTCGAGCAAGTAAACGGTGAAATAATGAAAATGTCTCAGGTAGGAACAGATCCTGAATATTTGGTAGAATACAGGCTGAGAAGGATCGGAGAACTTCGTGACTTATACCACTTAGATGACCCAATACTTTCCAGAATTTTTTGGAGGGCTATTGATACGCTGACTTTCAATTATGGTAAGTCAACTGTAATGAGATCTTTTGAAGGCGAAACTGATGTTATTAAAATAGTTTTAGAAAGAATACCAAATACTTTGATGTTGTTCACCACCGCCATAATTATCGATATATTGATAGGTGTGTGGTTGGGTTTAAAAAAAGCTCAGAAAGCTGGAAAAACAATGGATAAGACGACTTCTATAATCACAATGGGAGTATATGGACTACCATCTTGGTGGTTTGGGATGGTTATGATAATGTTGTTTGCATTTGCAATACCTATTTTTCCTTCAGGAGGTATGAACAGTGTCCCACCTCCAACAACCTTTTTTGGAAGAGTTCTTGATACTTTATACCATATGGCTTTGCCAATAATTACCCTTGTTTTCATAGGTTTTTGGGGAAGGGCTTATTTAACAAGAAATATAGTTTTAGGAAATCTGCAAGAGGATTTCATAATGTCCGCAAGGGCAAGAGGAATTCCCGAAAGATCAGTTTTGTATGGTCATGCCTTAAGAACCTCTGCTCCTCCTATTTTAACTATGTCGCTTTTATCCTTGTTAGCTTCTTTTTCTGGTGCGCTGGTATTTGAAGGTATATTTAGTTGGCCTGGAATGGGAAATCTTTATTGGGCAGCGGTTCAGATGAACGATATCCCTGTTCTTTTGGGTAACCTTTCCATAACAACTCTCATATATATATCCGGTATCGTCGTTTTGGATTTGATATACGGCTTTTTAGACCCTAGAATAAAAGTTGGTGGGAAAGCGTGAATAAAACAAATCTTGTTGCTAAGCAATTGAAAGATTTTTGGAATGAGTTCAAGCAAGTTAAATTTGGTATAGCTGGAATAATTCTTTTAATTCTTTTTATAATTTTAGTCATTTTTGAATCGTTTTTAACCCCTTTCCCCGAAGCTTCTACAAGGTGGAGAGATATAACATATTGGGAAGATAATCCACGAAGTGTTCCCCCTGTTTGGATAAATTGGTTTTCTCAAAAGGATTATACTCCAACTGAATATATTGAAGATTTAGAATATACAGAACAAAATATTTCCGGTCCAATAAGTATTTTAAATTCAGTTATAGAGTATCAGTACGATTATGATGTTCCGCCTGTTGATCTAATCTATAGAGGGAATTTTAAAGGTAACTTTAGTTTGAATATTGTTTTGGAACGTCCAGATGGTAATAAAATCAACTTGGTGACCAAAAGTTTTAGTGCAAACACAGAAAAAGACTTTAGAATATCACTTATTAATGAATCAGGGAACAACGTTAGAAGTTTTGCAAGGAGGTATGTGCAAAACCTCCCTCCAAGAGTTAACATAAATACCGTGCTTTTTTCACAAACAGATGGTGAGCTTTTTTCAAATCCAACTCCATTAAATGGAACTTACAAGCTAAATATAAATCTAATGAAACTGACAGAGGAAACGGTTATTGAAGACACAAGGTTAGTTGTTTCAGGGAGCGTTTCTGGTTGGCTTGGAACAGATAACTCTAAAAGAGATGTTTGGAGTGGCTTGTTGGCAGGCATTAAATGGGCATTGTTCATAGGGCTTATGACATCTGCTATTTCAGTGTCAATTGGAGTTATTTACGGAGTTGTTTCTGCGTATTATGGGGGTATAGTTGATTCTATAATGCAGAGAATTTGGGAAGTTTTCATCAACATACCTCTCCTTCCAGTTTTAATTGTTTTATCAGCAATATTCAGCCCTTCTATTTGGAGCCTGATTCTTATGATGAGTTTGTTTTTTTGGGTAGGCCCTGTTAAAACAGTGAGAAGCATGGCCTTACAAATTAAAGAAGAAACATATGTTGAAGCGGCAAAAGCTTTAGGTGCTTCACATAGAAGAATAATTTTTAGACATATGATTCCAATCTTGATTCCATACTCTTTTGCAAGTATGGCTTTGAGTGTTCCGAGCGCCATTCTTTACGAGGCAACCGTTAGTTTGCTTGGTTTAGGAGATGCGACCATAGTAACATGGGGACAGATTCTTCATGATGCCATGAACGGCGGAGCTGTAACAAACGGTCTTTGGTGGTGGGTTGTACCTCCTGGAATTGCTATAGCTTTAGTAGGTATGACTTTTGCCTTTTTAGGTTTTGCAATGGACACCATCTTAAATCCAAAATTGAGAACGAGGTAGATATGAATGAAAGATATTTTAAATGTTAAAAATTTAAAGGTTTACTATTATACAAGAAAAGGTGTTGTAAAAGGATTAGACGACGTTAGCTTTTCTCTGAGAGAAGGTGAAACATTAGGTCTTGTTGGAGAGTCTGGATGTGGTAAAACAACTTTGGGCATGGGGGTTTTGAGAATGCCGAGCCCTCCAGGCAAAATTGTAAGTGGAGAGATTAATATAGATGGTGAAAATATAGTTCACTTAAAAGAATCTGTTTTACGTAAGAGAGTCAGATGGGAAAAGATTTCTATGGTTTTTCAAGGGGCCATGAATAGTTTGACTCCTGTTTACACCATTAAAAAACAGATGATGGAAACCCTTCAAAACCATAGGGAAATGGAAGAAGAAAAGGCTTTTGCTATAATTAAAAAATATTTAAATCATGTGGGGTTATCTGAAGATGTTTTAAAGAGATATCCTCACGAATTATCAGGAGGTATGAAACAACGCGTAGTAATAGCCCAAGCATTGTTTTTAGAACCAAAAGTAGTTATAGCCGATGAACCTACTACAGCGTTAGATGTTGTCGTTCAAGCTCAAATAATAAACCTTTTGAAAAGCCTAAAAAAAGACCTCAATTTGTCCTTTATCTTTATAACCCATGATTTAGCTACCGTAGCGGAAGTTGCTGACAGGATAATGGTGATGTATGCAGGTAAGATTGCTGAAATTGGAGAAAATTATCATATTTATGGACCACAGGGTCCAGCACATCCATATACCAATGGTTTAATGGGAGCTACACCTCGTTTACATAAAAAAGTTGAAGAGCTTGCTTTTATACGGGGTGTCCCACCTGATTTGCTCAATCCACCTCATGGATGTCGATTCCATGAGCGTTGCCCGGTTGCTTTCGATAGATGTAAAGTAGAAGAACCACCATTAAAGGAAATTGAACCCGGGCATTTTGCGGCTTGTTGGAGGTGTTTTGATGAGTGATGAAATCATATTGAGTATTAAAAATTTGAAAAAATGGTTCCCTTTACGAAGAACCTTTTTAGAGGTATTTCAAGGACAACGAAGATGGGTAAGAGCGGTTGATAATGTAAGTTTTGATATAAGAAAAGGAGAGATATTTGGTTTAATTGGAGAATCTGGCTGTGGAAAATCAACGACGGGTAGATTAATGATGAAATTAGAAGAACCAACAGAGGGTCAAATAATATTTAAAGGTAATGATATTACTACGTTATCTTCTACGGATGAAATTAAGAAGTATAAAGAAGATGTACAAATGATTTTTCAAGATCCTTACTCTTCGATGAATCCAAGGTTTAGAGTTAGAGATGTTCTAGCTGAACCGTTGATCATTCATGAAAAAACGAAGGATCCTAATGAGATTGAAAAAATAGCAAAAAATGTTCTAAATCAAGTAAAATTAACACCACCTGAAGAGTTTATGGATAGATACCCTCACATGCTCAGTGGAGGACAAAGGCAAAGAGTTGCCACTGCAAGAACCTTAGTTCTTTCCCCAGATTTTATAATAGCTGATGAACCAGTTTCTATGATAGATTTATCAACTAGGGCAGAAATTCTCCACATGATGAAAGACGTTCAACAAGATTTAGGCCTAACTTATCTATACATAACTCATGACTTATCAACTGCAAGATATTTTTGCGATAGGATGGCAGTTATGTATCTAGGAAGAATAGTTGAGTTAGGCGATGCTGACGAAATAATTGAAAGGCCTTTACACCCATACACCAAAGCTCTGATAGAAGCAGTACCAGAACCTTTACCTGGAAAAGAAAACGTAATAAAAGAATTACCAATAAAGGGAGAGATTCCATCTGCAGCAAATATCCCAAAGGGATGTAGATTCCATCCAAGGTGTATTTATGCACAGCCTAAATGTTTTGAGAATGTTGATGATCCAGAGTTGGTAGAAGATTCAAGCGGTCATTACGTGGCCTGTTATAGGTACAAAGAGATAGATCAACAAGTAGAAAAGGTTTAAAAAATCCCCACAAATGTGGGGGTTTTTAATTTGGATGAAAAGATACAAAGGTGGTTATTGGATGTATTGGAAATATGCTTTTAAAAGGATGTTAATGGGCGTTATGATTTATTCTGTTATTATCTTTGTGTATTCTGTACTTTTCAACATCATGTTTAAACTTCACTATAGTTACCTTTTGGAAGGACCAATATTACCCGAGATTTTTTCTGATTGGATTGATACCCTCACTTTTAATTATGGGCAATCAATGTCTATAAGATCTTTTAAAGGAGAAACTGATGTTGTTAAAATTATTTTAGAAAGAGTACCTAACACTATGCTTCTTTTTACGCTGGCTATTATCATGGATATTTTCTTAGGGGTATATTTGGGCATAAAAAAGGCTCAAAAAGCAGGGGAAATTATGGACAAAACTACTTCAATACTTACAATGATTTTTTACGGTCTTCCCACGTGGTGGGTTGGATTAGTAATGATTATGTTTTTTTCTTTTAGATTGCCTTTATTCCCTTCTGGAGGTATATTTAGCATGCCGCCTCCTGAGGGTTTAATAAAAAGATTTGTGGATATTGTGTATCATTTAATTCTACCTTTATCTACGCTTGTTTTTTTCCGCTTTTGGGGAAGAGCATATTTATCAAGAAATATAGTGTTACAAAATTTGCAGAATGATTTCATAACTTCTGCCAGAGCAAGGGGTATTCCTGAAAGAAAAGTTTTGTTTGGGCACGCTTTAAGAGCTTCGGCTCCACCCATCTTAACAATGTCGGTTTTATCTGTACTTGATTCTTTTTCAGGGGCATTGATCATCGAAGGTATATTTAATTGGCCTGGAATGGGGAACCTTTTCTGGGCTGCTATTCAGCAGGATGATATTCCTGTTCTTTTGGGAAATTTGTCTTTCACGACTCTTTTATATATCGGTGGTATTGTAATTTTAGATTTAATATACGGTTTCCTAGACCCTAGAATAAAAGTTGGCGGGAAAGAGTGAATAAAATCCCGCCAAGAGTTTAGTTTTGTCTTCCCCTATCCCCATTAGTATATGAAATGAATATCTTTTCGAAATTAACCATTTGTTTTTCTATGCTTACTATTTCTACATTTCGTGATTTGAAAAAATCAATAACCTCATATAATTCTGAAGATGTTTTGAAATCTACCGTTAGATCGTAAATGTTACTCTCCTTTGTTATTTGTGTAATACCAATTTTATCAAGTTCTCTCTCTAAGGTATCTTCTGATCTTACTTTTATCTTGTAGCCTGTTGCACTAAATATATCCATTAGCTTTTTCTTATCTTCACACACAACTATTTTCCCATTGTTTATTATCGCAACTCTATCTGCTATTTCTTCAACTAATGCCATATCATGAGTAGAAAGCAGAATGCTCTTTCCTTTTTCTTTCACGTTTGTTAACAATCTTCTAAATTCTACATTGGAAATTACGTCGAGCCCAAGAGTAGGTTCATCCAATAGGAGAACATCAGTATCCGCTGCTAAACAAACAGCAAGGGCTGTTTTTTGCTGCATTCCCCTTGAAAGCGTATAAACCACTTCGTTGGCTTTTTCTTTAATTCCCAAAAAATCTAAAATATCTAAGGCTTCATTTTTTGATATCTTTTTCCCCCTGATTCCAACAAAATACTGTATATTTTCAATTGGGGTTAACCTGTGATAAAGGTTCCTACTCCCTTCCAAAACTACACTTATCTGTTTAAGCGCTTTAGACCTTTCTGTTTTCAAATCATAATCTTTTATTTTTATCTTTCCTTCATCGAAAACAAGAAGGCCACATATACTTTTGATGGTAGTTGTTTTTCCTGCACCATTTGGGCCAAGGAGTGCGAAGATCTCTCCTTCTTTTACGTGAAATGAAATCTTATCTACTGCTGTAAGCATTTCTTTTGAAGTTCTTTGTGGGTATCTTTTTAGTAAATCATTAACTTCAATAACGTTCATCTATTTCACCACCCTTTAATATTGTCCCAGGGTTCCTTTAACCATGGCACGTTTTTCAAAACCTCTGAATATTGCTATTCCAACCAAAAGAAATAAAGCTGCAGTTATCCACAAAATAACATGGTCTTGAATCGGGAACTGATAAAACTTTGTTCCTGTAACCGCCATACTTCTCATCATCCCTGTTGCTTTTACCATTGGCAAAAGTTCAAACCAAAGTGCATCAACTTCAAACATCAAAATTGCCAGGAAAGCAAAAGTACATATTTGAATGAATGAAGAAATCTTTTTAAATATCAAAGCCATTCCTCCCAGAATTAAACCAACACCAACCGCGCTAATAGAACCAAGAATAATTAAATAGAGGAGAGTAAAAAGGTCGAAATTCAAAGTTCTTCCTGTTGTAAAAGCTGCTAAATACATTAAAGGCACTATCATTAGAACGTTTATACAAAAATCACTTATCACATGAAAAATCATTTGAAACTCAAATCTTACAGGAGACATAAACAGTTGTTCCAAAGTTCCTCTTTCTGCCTCTTGACTTATCCAGTCTGAGACACCTTGGAACGAAGCTAAAAACATTATCCACATGAAATAACTCACAATGATTCCATCAATTGTATCTCCGAAATTAGGTCCACTTGCTACCATATACCCAAAAAATATAAGATAGAAGATGATGAAAAGTATTATGAATGAAGAAACTGTGTCAAAAAAATACCTCCTCATTTCAATAAAATTTTTCTTGAAATTTGCAACAAAAGCATTTACCATCCTTCATCCCTCCATTTAAAAATAAAAATGGTTCTCTTACGAAAATAGAAAATAATAGCTTATTAGTCTTTCATACAACCAACTGACTTTCTATTATTTCTTTGTAAATGGGAGAATTTTTTAATAACTCTTCATGTACTCCTTCTCCTTTTATCTCTCCATCTTTCAACAGTATCACTTTGTTAGCCTTTCTTATCGTTGACAATCTGTGGGATATTATTATCAAAGTCATCTTGTACTCTTTCAATTCATCGAATATTTCTTCTTCTGTTTGAGAATCTACCCCTGACGTTGCTTCATCCAGTATCAATACCTTTGGTTCCCTTATCAATGCTCTTGCTATCGCTACTCTCTGCCTTTGCCCATCCGATAACTTACTTCCTCTTTCTCTAACTACTGTGTCGTATCCTTCATATAAAAGTCCTATGAATTTATCTACCTTCGCTTTCTTTACGGCTTTCATGAATTCCTCTTCAGTGAATTCATCATCCAACATTATGTTTTCTTTGACCGTCATGTTGAATAAAGGTTCGTTACCTCTGACTAGCTTTATCTTTTCTCTGATTTCTTGTAATTTGTAATCTATTATGTTTTTATTCCCTAATAGTATTTTACCGTTTGTGGGATCATATAATCTCACAAGAAGACTCACCATCGTACTTTTGCCGGATCCACTTGTTCCTACCAAGGCTACCTTTTCGTTTTTTCCAAAGAAGAGATTTATGTTTTTCAAAACTATCTCGTCTCTGTATTTGAATGAGATGTTTTTGTATTCGACATCGTAATTCTCAGGGAAAAGATATATACCATCACCTTCCTCTTCAGGCATATCAAGGATTTCAAAGAATCTTTCTGCCAATGAGTCTCCTCTTTGTAATTGGGCTAGTTGCTCATTGATCATCCTCAAAGGGTTATACAACCAGCTTGAAAAGGAATAAAAAGCCATTAAACTACCAATTGTAATGATATCAGACATCACCATATAACCACCTAAACCTATTACTAATGGAGTCGTTATCGTTATTACAAAAATCATCCCTTGATCTAAACCGGTAATATTCCAAGCGTACTTTCTCTTTTCCTTTCTCCAATCCTCGGTATCCTTTTCTAATTTCTTATGAAAAAGCGGTTCTTTCACGAATAACTTTATAATATTGATCCCTTCAATCTTTTCTCTCAGACTTTCCATGACCTTGCTGTATTCTTTTCTTTCCTTCTTTGAAGCATCTAATAATCTTTTATTGAAATGGTTTAATATCCAGTAATATAACGGTATCGTTGCAATAACTAACAAAGTAAGCTGCCAACTAAAAGTTGATAAAACAATTAAAATAATGAAAACATCGATGATGTTTAATATTATCACGGGTTTTGTTAGTACGAGAAAGTTGGCTATTTCATTTATATCAGATGTGATTCTGGCAAGAAAATCTCCAATTTGGCTGTCTGAGGAGTAAGCAGAAGGAATCTTTTGAACTTTTTCATATAAAGTCAATTGTTCATTCTTTATCACATCTGCTTCACTTGCACTTGCGTAATAATTTTCAAAAAAGCCTAGAATCACTTGGCCTACTACCACAGTTAAATACGCCAACATGGAAGGTAAGAGAAGAGAAAACTTGTTTTGAAATATAACTTCATCGATCATGTATCTCAAGATATAGGGATTGGCTATGAAAAAAAACGTAAGTGGAATTGAAAAAAGATAAAGATTAAGATGAACCTTTTTGTACTTTTTTGATTATTCGAATAATCTTTTAACGTTAGAAGAAATTATTTTTGATTTCACTGGATAAATCTCCTCCTTCCACTTTTATTTTACACTACTTTTCCTGCGGGGTTACTTTTTGCTGGCGAATAATTCCTAACTTCGCAATCTTTTCCTCCAAAAACTTATCTAGATACTTCCTTAAATCTTTTAAGCTTTTTCAAACGTTGTTTCTTGTACAAAGTAAATACATCAACTAAGCATTTACTCTACTTCATCCACAACACTTACAATCGCTGTGGGTTCTAGACCATTTGTCCTATTTATTCCATCATCATCCCCTCCATAAACAAATATACCCCCTAACACCAGAACACTGAACAACAAAACAACAACAAATTTCTTCATCCTCTTTCACCCCCTTGAATTATTCTTTTAATTAAAGACTAAAATTTCAAATAATCCATCTCCTGATTTTAATCATACACTTTTCCATATGATTTTCAACTGTTTTTTTAATTGGTTTCAAATATGTATTGATAAAGTATTACAGAGATTACTCAAAAAAAACTTATGTTAAAATCAAACTTGATAATTTTTGTTATCTTTAAATTACTTATATTCTCTTTTTCTTTTTTTATCTGTATTATGGTACAATTGTGTTTAAATGATTTCGATCTATTTTTAGAAAAATTTCTAAGTTGAATTGAAGTAAACGAATGTTCCATTATTATAACGCTGTGTAAATATTTCATGAGGATAGGGAGGTTCTTAGAATGAATCTTCGATCTTTGGTTGAAATTGTGAATAAAGGACAGTTCATAAGGCCAATTTTGAATTATGTTGTTCATTACTTAGAAAGTGATAGATCAGATAAAAATAAAAACATCGTCAATTACATAAACGTTTTGAAATTAAAATGGGATGTTAAATACGATGAAGCCCTTGAGATAATAGATGAAGAGATAAAGGGGCTGAAAAAAGGTGGTTTGTATTATCTTTTTCTGGATCAAAAAATTCATATATTGAATAGAATTAAACAAAAAGAGGGTGTTAAAAAAGTATTCGACGAACTAAAGGATAATTTTGACAATATACCTGTTTATGTCAGAGGACTTGTTGTAGAAACTCTAAAAAATATACATGAATTGTATTATGAACCCGATGAAAATATGGAAAAGATAAGATATTGGAGTGAGAATTACGAACAAAACCCTGTTGATAAAGGCTTCATATTACTATCAAAAGCAAGAGGGAAAAAGAACGAAGAAAGATACGAAGAAGCAGTTTGTTTGAACGTTGAAGCATTTAAGATTTTAAAAACTATTCCACATCCTTCTGGCATGGTGCAAGCTTTAAACAATTCATCTTGGTGGTTGAAAGATACAAACAAAGAAAAGGCTTTAGCTTTTATTTTTCCATTAGGATTCTACCTTGGTTACTATTTCCATGATGATAACTTTGATGTTTTCAATTCCCTCGATACTATGTTTCAAGTACAGAAGAGTAACAACGATCCTTTGGTTTATGAGACCGCCTTTATTTTCTCACGCTTAGTTTCATCGTTGACTGGTGATAAGAAAAAAATAATCTGGAATGAGTTTGGATATACAATTCACGATGTCAGATGTTTTGTTTTGAATATTAGAAATAGAAATAGAAATTACTTAAATACGAAAACGTTAAGAGATTTCCTAAGGAAAGAAATAGGAAAAGAAAAGATACCCATAGACTCAATGAACGTTTCTGAAAGAACGTTGAAAGAGTTTTTATCTGCAAAGACAAAGTACATTCAACCAAATACCTTGAGAAACATACTAGATGTTCTTGAGTTTGAAATCACCACATCCACACCTTTGTGTATAATCAAAGAATTGAAAAAGAAGGATATAGATAAGAAGTTTAAGATAAACCTTGAAAAGTTTAAAAATCTTCCACAAGAAAGACAAATATCAGAATTCTTTACATCTTACCTCGTTCATTACTACAAAGAAGAGATTGATCTAGAAAAGATAATTAAAGAGATAGAAGATAACAGTTTAATTGAACAAAGATGTGATTACTACACGAAAGAGTTAATAAACTCTATCTTTGAAAGAAATCCAAAGATAGATTTTGATTCTTTACTAACAAACGTTCAAAAACCAAAAATCTACACAAACAAAAATATAACCTTCAACGAACATCCATTTTATTTGGGAAGGAAAGATGTTGTAAAAAGGTTTATGAAAGACTTGAATAAAAAGAATTTAAAAGAGTTCATTGAAAATTACGTTAGTCTTGATACAAGACAAAAAAAGACAGTAGAAAAGTTCATAATGAATTACGGTAGGTACTACGACTTAAAAGATATACCAAAAGAATTCACACCGAAAGTACCAAAAGAGATTGATCCATTCGTGAAAAAATACACGTTGAAAAGAAAACCTTCTGCTGTTTCTTTTTATGTTTTTGAAGGGGAAGAGAGAGAAGAGTTCATCAAAATTAGCAACAATTTTTAATTGAAAAAACGCCCATGTTGGGCGTCTTTTTTTGATTCTATCATTAGTTTTGGCATCAATTTTGCAAATATAGTTTTATATTTAATTTTTAATCCTTCAAGTGATAAAGACTGGTTGTTTAGATTTAGGGAAGAATTTTTTATTTTTTGAAAATTTCTTCTACCAGCTGCTCTTTTTGGAACTTTAGACATATGTGAATGTCTCTTCTTTCACAATATGCAATCTTATAATATCGGGAATATCTTCTTCTTTATCAAAGTGACATTTTATGGCATCTTTAATATTTTCTTTAAGCTCATCTAAGGAAGATCCTTCTGTAAAGATTAATTCTCCCAAAGCCCTAGCGTTATATCCGCTTTCTGGATCTTCTTCCACTATAAATATTATTTCCTTGACTTTCATCAGATTCATCCCCTTTTATTTTCTAGTTTCTAATTATATATTATATCATATGGGGATAAATTGTCAGAAAACCATCCATTCTTTCTTTTTATGTTTTTGAATGGGAAGAAAGGGGCATTCTCCACCCCAATTTAGTTGGAGTGGAGAGGGTTTAGCTTTTGACAGATGCTGTATGTTCCTCTGATGTTTTTGAGTCTTTAAGTTGTTTTTTCAAATCAATTCCTGAAAATTGACTCATATAAAGATTGTAGTAAAAACCTTTATTTTTCATGAGTTCTCCGTGATTTCCAGTTTCGACAATGGAACCGTGATCCATTACTAAGATTATATCCGCATCTCTGATCGTAGATAATCTATGAGCAATGATAAAGCTTGTACGCCCTCTCATCAGTTTTTCCATAGCTTGTTGTATTAATGTTTCTGTACGAGTGTCTACAGAACTTGTTGCCTCATCCAAAATTAAAATTTTGGGGTCTGCAAGGAAAGCCCTTGCGATTGTTATTAATTGTCTTTGACCTTGTGAAAGGTTCGAGGCTTCCTCATCTATTATTGTGTTGTAGCCATGCGGTAAGGTTCTGACGAAATGATCTACATACGCCGCTTTAGCAGCTTGGATGATCTCTTCATCAGATGCATCTTCTTTACCGTATGCGATATTTTCCTTTATCGTGCCTCCAAATAGCCAGGTGTCTTGAAGCACCATACCAAAGTTTTTTCTGAGATCCGATCTTCTCATTTGTCTAATGTCAATACCATCCAAGGTGATTCTTCCACCTGTGACATCGTAGAATCTCATCAAGAGGTTTACAAGTGTCGTTTTTCCAGCACCTGTTGGTCCTACTATCGCGACGTTTTCCCCAGGTTGAACGGTTAAGTTCATTCCTTCTATCAAAGGTTTTCTAGGGTCATAACTGAAAGATACGTTTTCAAACGCTATTCTTCCTTCTACTTCAGATAATTCTATAGGATCGATTGGATCAGCAACTTCGTCTTCTTCATCTAAGAGTTCAAATACTCTTTCTGCAGAAGCGATAGTTGATTGTAAAATATTTATAATATTGGCTGTTTGAACTATCGGTTGCGTGAACATTCTTGAATACTGTATAAATGCTTGTACATCCCCAAGTGTCATCATACCGTTAGCTACTCTAAGTCCACCAATAACACTGACAAGTACGTAGTTAAGATTGTTTAGAAAAGCTATGGCAGGTCTTATTATACCTGATATGAATTGAGATTTGAAACTTGCTTGGTATAATCTAGAATTTTCGTGATCGAATGTTTCTTTAGCTTCTTTTTGTTTGTTGAAAACTTTTACAATGTTATGACCTGAATATGTTTCTTCTACATGACCGTTGAGTTTTCCCGTGCTGTCCCACTGCGTTTCAAATTGTTTCTGAGATTTTTTTACGATGAACATTGTTACAATTAGAGATAAAGGAATCAGCGTCAAGGCTATTAAGGTGAGCAAAGGACTTATCGTTAACATCATAACGATGACACCGATTATAGTAACAGTAGCTGTTATGATCTGTATTAACGTTTGTTGAAGCGTTCTTCCTATGTTATCAATATCGTTGGTCACTCTACTGAGAATATCACCGTGGGAATGACTATCAAAATATTTAAGTGGAAGTTTTGCCAGTTTGTTGTCAACTTCTTTTCTGAGCCGATAGATGGATTTTTGCGAGACACCCGCCATCATATATTGCTGAAGCCAATTGAAAAGGGCTGATAATCCGTAAATTACTAAAAGGGTTAATAAGATTTGTACGAGTTTGTTATAATCCACTCCCTGGCCTGGAATTATGTTCATTGGCCCAATCATTTCTGCAATTTGATCGTTCCCTGAGAGTTTAAGCATTTGTATAGCTTCTTCTTTTGTCATATTTTCAGGCATATTTTTGCTAATTATACCTTCAAATAACACATTGGTGGCGTTCCCTATTATCTTAGGGGCTGTTATCATAAAGATTGTAGCTAGAATGGCAAAAGAAACAACGAACAAAATAGGCACTAATTGAGGTTTTAAATATCCAAGTAATCTTTTTAAGGAACCCCAAAAATTTTTTGGTTTTTCCCCAGGAGTTGCTCCTCCTCGCCTTCCCATTCCTATCGCCCTAGGTCGATTGGTTGAACTTTTAGAAGTTTTTGTGTTATTGGGACTCATGCGGTTTCCTCCTCTGGTAACTGGGATTTTACAAGCTCTCTATATACTTCACATGATTGCATAAGTTCTGAATGTTTTCCTTGCCCTCCTATTGTTCCGTCGTCGTTTAGAACGATTATTAAGTCTGCATTAAGTATGGTACTCACCCTTTGAGCTACTATTATAACTGTGGCATTTTTAGCCTCTTCCTTTAGGGCTTCCCGAAGGTTGGCATCGGTTCGATTATCCAATGCTGAGAAGCTATCGTCGAATATATAGATCTTTGGTTTTTTGACAATTGCCCTTGCAATTGATAAACGTTGCCTTTGACCACCGGAGAAGTTCATTCCTCCTTGATCAACTGGAGCTTGTAGTTTGTCAGGTAATTCTTCTACAAAATCTTTCGCTTGGGCTATTTCTAAAGCATGCCACATTTCTTCTTCCGTTGCATCTTTCTTACCATATGCTAGATTGGAAGAAATTGTTCCACTGAATAGATAAGCTTTTTGAGGTACAAAACCTAGTAAGTCTCTAAGATTTTCCATCGACATTTCTTTAATATCTACACCGTCGATTTCTATCTTTCCATCGGTAACTTCGTAAAAGCGTGGGATCAAGTTTATAAGAGTGCTTTTACCGCTTCCGGTACCACCTACAATTGCGGTAGTTTTGCCTGGTTTAGCTTCAAAAGAAATGTTTCTTAGTACGGGTTTCTCAGCACCTTCGTATTTGAATGTCACATTTTTAAAAGATACAGTACCTTCTTTACTTTTTAAAATAACAGGATTGTCTGGTTCATTAATTGTAGGTTCAGTTTCTAATACCTCTTTGATACGATCGGCAGATGCTTCTGCACGAGGCCACATGACAAACATCATCATCGCCATCATTATTGATATGAGTATTTCCATTATATAGGTTAAGAAGGCTGTCAAGTTGCCTATTGGCATTGCCCCACTGTCTATTCGCATTGAGCCAAACCAGAGAATGCTAACGGTTGAAAGGTTCATGATGAGCATTAGAAGAGGAATACCTAATGCTAATAATCTGTTTACTTTTATGGCGGTTTGAGTTAAGTCGCTATTAACTTTATCGAATCTTTTTTCTTCACTTTTTTCTTTCACGAAAGCTCTGATGACGCGTACGCCCATTAATTTTTCACGTAGAACACGGTTGACGTTATCGAGCTTTATTTGCATGCTTCTAAATAGTGGAATTGCCTTGCGCATTAGAAAAAATACAACGATTCCCATCAATGGAATTATCACTAGAAGTGAAGTAGAAAGGACAACGTCTTGACGAATAGCCATAATAGCGCCACCTATTGCCATTATGGGTGCAAGAATCATAACATTCAACATTATTAATACCAACATCTGAATTTGGTATACATCATTCGTGTTTCTCGTTATTAGTGATGCGGTTCCAAACTTGTCTATATCGTTTTGAGAGAAACTCATCACCTTGTAGTAAAGATCTCTGCGTAAGTCATGTGCAAATTTTGCAGAGATTCTTGAGGCAAAAAATGTCGCCCCTACAGCAGCACCAACGAGTAATAAGGAAAATAACAACATCTTTCCTCCCGCCTGCATTATATAAGGGAGGTCTCCTTTGGCAACGCCGTTGTTTATAATGTCTGCATTTAAGTTTGGTAAGTATAAGTTTGATACGGCTTGGACAGTGAGTAACACCAATGCCAAAATTACTTCTTTATAATACTTTTTTAGATATTTGTTTAGTATAGTTCTCATCCTTGATCTTCTCCCTTATGTAAATGTTTTGATAGGTTGTTGGATATTTTTTTTAGTAACTCGTTAAATGTGTTGAGTTCTTCATCTGATAAACCTTCAAAGCTGTATCTAACGATCTTTGAAAAGGATGTTTTTAAATTTTTAATTTCTTCTTCTCCTTTTTCAGTTAAATAGATCTGCAGAGTACGCATATCATTAGGATCAGATTGGCGGAGGATAAGCTCCATTTTCTCCAGCCTTTTAAGAATCAACGAAACGGTTGGAGGAGCTACGTTCATGAGCTTTGCAAGATGTGTTTGACTTATTCCAGGATTTTTCCAAATGTGCCATAAACAAACTCCTTGCCCAGGATAGACATCTTTTTCTGCCATGATCTTAAAATTTAACTGTCTTTGCAGGTTCATTACTTGAAAGAATTGTTGGACAACGTTGATCGTTGATGGATCGAGTTCATCAAAAGGGAAATTTTCAGTGCAAAGTTGTTGGTCTTTCATTTCTTTTTTCTCCTCTCATTTCATCTTTATTATTTTTTGCGCCTTTTCACCCCGCTTCCCACCCTTGAGGAAAAGGGTCTTTATTTGCGCCCTTTCACCCCGCAGCCAGCCCATTTAAGGAAGGGACCTACGGTCCCTTATACCCGGACGTTAAGGGAACCCCCTTAAAAACCCCAAATCAAGGTCAAAATCATTTAAAAACATCGTTTGCGTAGCAAACGAGATTTGGGAAAGCATTTCTAAAACATTGCAAAACAAACCATTTTGCATAGATCGGCAAAAAGCTTTTTGCACAAAACTGCAAAAGGGCTTCGCCCTGTGACCCATTTAAAACCAGAATCTTTCTTTGAGAGTTAATTGTTTGCATAGTTTTCTTGTAAACTTTTCTTAGTTTTTATTAGCGCCCTTCCCCCGCTGCCCACCCATAAGGAAGAAAATCTTTATTTCTTAATTCTGCAACCCACCTTTCTGAGGAAGGGGACTTACGGCCTCAAACTCCACCCAAATTTTATATTAGTATGCTAATAATTAACTTACTAACTATTAGTATACTAATAGTTAGTATACTATCCTTTTTTGAAATAGCCAGTTTTTATTTGAAATTTTGATTAATAATTTATATATTTTGAATGAATCTATTACTTTTTTGAATGAGTGGGGGGAAGGTAAAGATCAAATCTTCTTTTAGAGGAGTTATTGAGCAAAGTTTCCCCTATTTCTTAGGGACGAGCTGCTGAATCAAGGGGAAAAGATTTCTTTAGCTGTTAGACGCAGGAGTTCGAGAGTAATGCTTTTTCCATTCCTTTTGGGTGGGCTGCGGGGCGAAGGGGTGCTAAAAACAGCATCAGAAATGCTGACAAAAAGAAAAATTCATAATATTAAACATCATATTAATATACTGACGAGTAATATACTGACCAGTATATTACTGGTCGGTATATTAGGAATTTGCAATATAATGGTCTATATTCAAATCTATTATATCGAATGCGTTTTTTATTTTGTTAGACCAGTTTAGATTTATGGGGTGTTCTATTCTTGTGGATATCACTGTTTCCAAGTTGAGCGTGTTGGCTAAGTCGTAGTGTTTTTTTAAGTTGGTTAATCCACCAACTTTGGTGATGTCTAAGACGATCCCTGTAGCAATATTTGATACTCTGATTATATCTTCAGGTTGCTCGATTGATTCATCCCAAAAAATTGGGTAAGGTATGTGTAGGTTGCCTAAAGTATTTTCTTTATACTTCGGTGTTGGCTGTTCTAAAGCTAATATTTCAGAGTGTTTCAGAAGTTTTAGGATGTGTCTAATTTCGTGTTGGGAAAATAATCCTTTGAGGTCGATCCAAAGTTTTTTACTTTTAAAAAGTTTCATGGTTTTTTCAAGTTCTGAGAGAGATGGCTTTTCTAAGAACTCTATCTTTATAATCTCCCCATCATTTTGAATTTCAGGGAGTAGATTAAAGATATTGATGCCTTTTTTCCAAAAAATTCTAAAGAGAGATTCTTGTGAGATACTTTTTTTATTGGGGAAAAGTAATTTTGTAGGGTCATAATTGTACTTGCTTGTTAGGTAATCAAAAATCGCTAAAAAAACAGCGGTTTTTGAAGAGTTGTCTCTTTTTATCTTTTCATTGATTTTTTCTTCAATGTTGGGTATGTTTTCAATATCATCTTCCATTTCAAATAGATCTCTAATCATTTCCAATATAGCCATGGTAGTTTTAAACGTTTCACCAAAATAATAATTTGGAGTTGCCGCTCCAACCCCTTGAATACCTTGTTTGTCTATGAATTTAAACATAGCATGCTCTTGCCATTCTATATTTAAATTTTTTAGGATAGTTCTTTCTTGCCAGTAATATACGTCTCTTTTTCTTTCTTTCATAAATTTTTAGCCTTCTTAGTAAATGTTTTGCATGAGTATAAACCAAAATGAAGAAACTAATACTGCATAGGTAGGTGATAAGATTAGCTCTTTTATATTTTTTTCTTTCACAAAGACCAATTTGTACGCCACCCCAGCACCTACTGCTATAATAGACCAAAGGTAGTTTTGAGCCATTACAAAAATGAATATCGCTAACCTTTCTGATGCACCAATTGTATCCTTTTTTTCTTTTTCAAATATGTTGAAAGTTCTGAATAAGAAGCTTCCAAAAGCAGTTGTTACGATCATTCCTACAATATAAAATTGAAAAACATTAGATAAGAAAGAATCTTGGAAAAAGTTTCTGAACAGGTATGACCAAAGAAAAAAGATACCCAAAAATATAATTTCAAAGTAGATGTTGGTGTTTTTGTTTCTTATTCTTAATAAGTCTATACCTATGTGAAGAAGGACGGAGAGTGAAACTATTAGAAGCATCCATCCCGTTAACATATCAAAGTTGAAAGCCAAAAAGACTAATAAGACCCAGATGAGATGTTTATAATAATCGGACTTATCCAAAAATTTATCAGAATAAACATTGGAAAAAGCAAAATCAGATACAAAATGACTTAAAAAGAGAGTTATTGAAAACATAGTTTACCTCCATTAAAATTCTCATATAGTGCTTTAGCTGCCCTTTGCCTTGTAACCCACCCATAGTGTCTGTATTCCGATATTATTCCCAATAGTTTTTTTCGACGACTTTTAATCGTGAGAAGTCTCCCTTTTTTCTTCCTACTTTTGCGCAAGGTTTACCATCGACTTCTACTATATCTGCTGTGAAGTCAATTTTTTGTTTAAGCAAGGAAGATCCCACACCATAAAGGTCTACAGGCACTTCTAGGGTTTCAAATAGGTCTATTTTTTCTTGGTTAAATCCCCCTGAGACCATTATTTTTAAAGCGTTCATTCCTAATTCATCGAATCTTCTTCTTGCCCTCCAGACCATCTCCGGGTTAACCCCTAAAGACGATTTGTCTTTGGGAATAACAGATTTATCTCTTAAGGATCCAGATGTGTCAAATCTAACAGCCCAGATTTTGTCTTTTCCTTCACCAACTATCTTGGACAAATCCCCTCTATCAATATTGGGTTTTTCACCGTATATGTGTTCGTAAAACTCTTTTGCTACTTTGATGGTGGTTCCAATAACATCGTTGTCCCAATCTACTAACACCATTCTATTTACATGCCCATCTATATGTTTGTTGAAAGCAATGGATGCTGCTGACGTGTTTCCATTATACGCCGCAATTAAAGCATGAGGGATGGTCCCAAGAGATTCAGCTCCCCAATAATCAGCATTTGCGTCCGTTGATACTCCAAAGGCCCCAGCTTTCAAAGCTGCATAGCCATCAGTTGTTTGAACCCAAAAATGGTCGAATCTTGCACTAAAAAATAGAATCGGCTTTCCTCTGGCAGCGGCTACAACTTTCTTTACAGCGGTTGCTGTGCTGGTAGCCCTTGCCATCACCCCTAACAGAAGCGTTTCCAAATGTCCAAAAAAGGCAGGATTGCCTTTGATTACGAACACAGGCTCCATCTTCTTTGCTTCGTCTCCATCATTCAAAGCAAGTACTTCTATCTCATTCCATTTATCAACCCATAAACTGTTTAGTGTCATTCTAAGGTCCCATTTTTTATTTGTACAATTTAGAAGGTCTTCTTTGTCCATTCGTGTAGAGGCGTCTTGTATCGACCTTTCTATAGCTAATATTTCATCAAAAATCTCTTTAGCCTTTTCTTCATCTTTGTAGTAACCTGTTCCATAGGTTAAAAGAGCTAGGGCTTCATCTATTCCAACTACTACACAATCTGACCTTGGAAAAAATTGATATGTTACTTCTACTTTTTTCTTGTCTTTTTTTAGGACTTCTACATACCTTGTGAAATACTTGTCGGTGTAGTACCCCATTCTTATTTTGTCTATGGGTACCTTGAAGAGCTTTGGATGTAATCTTTTATTAGCATCATTTAAATCCATTTTCCCACCTTCTGATAAATTTTTTATCCGTCTTGTGACGTTTTTTAAAAGTAGATTGTTAGTTTTGTAAAATGATTTTTAGAATTTTTTATGTAAGCTATGCTTAATCTTTATTTGCGCCCCTTCGCCCCGCAGCCCGCCCATAAGGAAAAAGGAGCTTTACCCTTCACCCAGTTTCTCATCTTTCTAAATCTAGTAGATATTTTTTCCACTTGATACTTGGACTAAACTTTCCTATACTACCGTCGCTTTTTATTACCCTATGGCATGGGATAATAATGGGCAGGGGGTTGTTTTTCATAAGATTTCCCACCGCTCTGTACGATTTTGGATTTCCTGCCTTCGATGCCAATTCTTGGTAGGTAATCACGCTTCCCTTTTTTGTGTTGTACAACGTTTCATAGACCTTTTTTGCAAAAGCTGTTTCACCTGGGAAGTCAAATATTTCTTTGGGAATTTTTTGAAGATCTCCAAATAGATATGCATATATTATATCAAAATGTTTCTTTGTTTTTGAGTTGTAATAATTCTCATTTTTATTAGCGCCCCTTCGCCACGCTCCCCACCCGTCTAAGGAAGGAAAATCTTTGTTATTTTGCCCTGAGACCTGTCTCCCCAAGGTTAACCTTATTTTAGTTATTTTGTCATTTGTGACATAGATTATCACACTACCGATAGGTGTTCCTAACACGGCTTTCATCTTTCTAACTCCTTAAAATCAACAGGAACTAGGTGGGTAATTCCTTCCCTCATAGTTATTCCATAAAAAAATTCAGCAATTTCCATCACTATCTTATTGTGGGTTATTATCAGAAATTGAGATTTTTTAGAGTTCTCTAATATTAAGTCTGATATTTTGGAGGCGTTTAGATCGTCCAAAGGAGCATCGATTTCATCTAGTATATAAAAAGGACTGGGGTTTAGACTTATAAGCGAGAAAAGAAAAGCAATGGCTATGAGAGCTTTTTCACCTCCTGAAAAGAGAGAGAGCTTTTGAAAATTCGTCCCTGCTTTTTTTACAGATATTTGGATCCCTTTTTCAAACTCTTTGCCTTCACCAATTAATCTGAGTTCACCGTATCCATTTGGAAAAAGTTTTGAGATAAAGAAAGAGAATTCTTTGTTCAGATTGTTAAAAAAAGTATCGAATTGTCGTTGAGCTTCTTCGTCTAGATTTTTTATGCTTTGTTTTAGAGAATTTATTGATTTCATTATATCTTCTTTATTTTTCAGATTTTCTTGGTATTCTTTTTCCACTTCTTCGTATTCGTCTAAAACAGTTAAATCGACAGAACCAAGCTTTTTTAATGAACT
Organism: Petrotoga sibirica DSM 13575; assembly: GCF_002924625.1. GTDB lineage: Bacteria > Thermotogota > Thermotogae > Petrotogales > Petrotogaceae > Petrotoga > Petrotoga sibirica. The sequence continues at coordinate 37,724 of NZ_JAHC01000026.1, forward strand.
TTCCAATTCTTTTTGTTTGTTCCCTAAGGCTTCTATGTCTTTTTCGGATAATTCTTTTAACTCGAACTCTTCTTCATTAATTTCTAAGTTTTGGGCTTTTTCTTTGAGAAATTGCATGTTGTGGATCGCTTCTTTTATTTCAAATTCAATCTCTTGATTTTTTTGTTTTATTGTATTTACTTCATTTTTTAATTGGTCTATACGGTTTTCATAATTTTCCAGGTTTTTAGCTTTGTTGTGTTTGCCTGTTCTACTTTGTTTCATCATTTCAAATAATTTTGAAATTTCGTTGTTGAGAGAGTCCTTTTCTTTGCTGAGTTCGTTTATTGCGGTTTTTATTTTATTGTTTTTTTCTTTTAAGGTATCAAAAAGTGTTTTTGCTTTTTGTTGCTTAATCTTTAGTTCTTTTAATTCATTTTCAATTTCTAACTTTTGATTTTTGTAGTATTCATATTTTTCTTTTATGCTTTTTAGTTCCATTTCTTGGCCTATAAGCTCTTTTTCTATTTGATTGAGTTGTACCCTTTTGTCTTTAAGGATTTCTTCGATCTTGCGTATTTTTTTGGTTGTTTGGGTGGTAATTTGATGGTTACTTTCAATCTCCGTTTTTAGTGAGGAGATCTCTTGATCAAGTGTTTTGTTTTTTTCTTCATAGTTGGCTAATTTTTCGTTGTAGAGAGCTATATTTTCCTGCAAATTTTTAATTTCTTCCTTGATTTTTTTGTAGTCAAGGTCATGTGCGTTCTTTGTTAATGTTGTTTGTCTTAACTCGTCTTTTATAGATTCCAACTCTTCTTTTTGGAGGTTAAGTTTTTCTTTTATTTTATTGTATTGGGTTTGTTTGTTCGAAAGGTCGGTTCTGATTTTTTTTAGCTTTTCTTCGATTTCTGAGACCTCTCTTTTTCTTTTAAGAACGGTAGAAGAATGATCGTATTTAGATTTTCCACCGGTTATGGCACCAGAAGAATAGACCAATTCGCCACCGAGAGTAACTATATTTCCAGGATACTTCATTTTCGATATTTTTATAGCTGTTTCGATATTATCAACTAATAATGCGTTAGAGAAAACGTATTCCATAACTTTTTGGTATTCTTTCTGGTAGTTTATTAAATTAATTACAAAATCTATTGTTCCAGGTTCGTTAAGGTACTTTTGTTGTAATAGAACTTTGGTTCTTAGCAGATCAAGTGGAAGAAGGGTGATTTTACCATTATTGCCTTTTTTTACCAGGTCTAAATATTCTTTTGCCTTTGATGAGTTTTTTATTACTATGTTCTGTATTCTTGAACTGGCTATTGTTGAGACCGCTTCTTCATACCTTTCTTCTGTGTTAATTAAATTAGCAACGACATCCACCACATTGTCGTCATCTTTGAAAGCTTTGAAAAATTCTTTTATCGTTGTTGAGAATCCTTCGTATTCGTTGATCTGTCTGTTTAAAGATTGATATGTGTAAGAAAGGTTCTTTTCTTGTTGTTGAAGAGTGTCGATTTCTGATAAAAGTGTATTGTAAGAGTTTTCTGTTTGTTTTAACTCGTCGGATTTCTTTTTTAACCTTTGTTCTAATTGGATTTCGGTTCCTTTTGAATGAGATAGTAGGTCTTCTATTTCTTTCATTTTCTGAGAGTTATTTTCTAATTTTGTTTTCAGGGTATTTATTTGATCTTTTAGCAAGGTAATTCTTTCTTGGTTACTGCCATATGTTGTCTGAAGGTTTTTTAACTCTGTTTCTTTTCTTTCTTTTTCTTGGAATAACTTGGATAATTCGGATTCTAAATTTTTGATCGTTTCTTCTTGTTTTTCTATTTCCTGTATAATAAGATTCTTTTTTTCGTCTATGAGGTTGGTTTTGTTTTGTGTTTTTTCTTCTATTTCTCTAAAATCGCTTTCGTTTTTAGAGAGTTCTTTTAACTGTTGTTCCAGTTTGTTTAATTTTTCTTCTAAAGAGTTTAATTCCCATTCTTTGCTTATTATTGAAGAGTTGTTCTCATTCAGTTCTTCTGTTAATTGGTTTGTTTCATTTTCTATCGTTTGAACCCTTTGCCTGTAGTTTTCTACCATGTCTCCGTTGATTGATAGTTGTTTGTCTGTATCTTCTATTTCGCTTTTTAAATTTCTGTAGCCGCGTTCTACTTCAAAAAGCTCTGATAGCAGAGATTTCATTCTTTGAGAATTGTCTTGTATTTCTTTTTGATGTTTTTCTATCTTTTTTAGAAAAGATATTTTGGAAGCACCAAAATACATCTTTCCTATCCTTTTTATTTCCTTACGATATTCAAGGTATTTTCGTGCCCTCCCAGCCCTAATGGATAAAGATTTTAATCTTTTATCTACGACGAATAGTAAATCGTTTATTCTGTCTAAATTTTCGGTTGTTTTATTCAATAGATTAACCGATATTTCTTTTTTTTCTAAGTATTTGGAAATGTTTGAAGCATCCAATACGATATCTCTAATATTTTCGGGTGAGGAGTTAACTATTTCTCCAATTTGACCTTGCCCAATGATCGAGTAAAAGCTTTTCCCTGTTCCTTTGTTGAAAATATTTTGCACTTCTTTAAGTGTGGCAACTTTGTTGTTTATATAATACCTGTTTGAGGAATCTTTCTCCAATATTTTTGAGATCTTAATTTTTTCATTGTCGTCGTTTTGTACCACCAACGAAACTTTAGCGTAGTTGGAAGAATCATGTCCGTTGCTTGCTATGTGTAATATATCGTTTTTTTCGGATATTCTCATCTGTTTTTGAGACTGCTCTCCTAATAACCATCTAATCGCGTCTACAATATTGGATTTACCGGCTCCGTTTGGACCAATTATCGCGATAATATTTTTATCTAAATTAAAATATGTTCTTCTACCAAAACTTTTAAATCCCTCTATTTCCAGGGATAAGAGTTTCAATTTTAACTCCCCCCAGCATTTTCAAGGCTTTTAATCTTTTCTTCAATAGTTTTAGTGACCTCTTCAACACTTTTACCTTGTTTTAATGCTCTATACATGATACCTATTATTCTCATATCCAGGTATGCGTACCATTTTGGAGATCCTTTTTTTAAACTTTGGTTCCTTAAGAGGTAGCTTGGATGAAAAGTTGGAAAGATTTTAATATTTCCATACCAATCGAAGAAACGTCCACGTGATTGAGTTATCTTAGATTCACCGGTAAAGTAATTCAAAGGTGTGTTGCCAAGAGTTACTATTATTTTTGGTTTGATAACGATTATTTGCCCATCAAGATAAGATTGACAACTTTTAACCTCTTCTTGTGTAGGGACCCTGTTTTGAGGAGGCCGACACTTCACGATGTTTGTGATGAAAACATCTTTTCTTTCCAATTTCGCATATTCTTTGAGCATCTTTTCTAAAAGTTGCCCTGCTCTTCCAACGAAGGGTTCTCCCAAGGCGTCTTCGTCTGCTCCAGGACCTTCACCTACAAACATTATTGGTGAGTCAACATTTCCGGAACCAGGAACAGCGTTAGATCTTGTAAGATTCAAAGGGCACTTTTCACATATCTCTATTCTTTTGGCGATCATTTCTATATTCTTCTGTTTTTCCTCGTCGCCGTATAAGATCATCCATATTCCTCCTCACATTAATCCAAATTCAAACCCATCATCACCATAAGAGATATTTTTATCAGGTATATAATTGATAAAAAAAGATATTCTGAACGAGGTTAAATCAAATTGAGGTAGTAAGGAAAACTTTGACTGTATGTTCAAGGTCCAGCATACAATCTTTTTTTGTATTTCAAACTCGGTGAAATTTAAGTTTTGATCTTCTATATCATAATTAAAGTTAATTTTTGCGAATTCACTTTTATCTCTGTTGTTTATGCGGAACCCTGTTTTTAGATAATCAGAAATACGGTAGGTTGTATTGACTCCAAAAGAGTAATTTGAGTTTTTTTCTAAGAAATTAATGTCTAAGTCGTATAGAGTGTACTCTTCCTTCATGTCAAAATCCCCGTAAATCTTGTTACCATCATGATAAATAAGAAAATATGTCAAAAGTTCTGGAACCATTTTGGCAAAAGTTTTTTCATTAATATATAAGTTATAATCCAATTGCAGCCGATTTCTATTGTACCTCAAATTTTCTCTGTTTTCAATATAATCAATCTTATTCTCTTCTTGATGGTGATAATCAAATTCACTTCTATGTGTTAAAGGGCCAATGACGTTGGTTAGTTTGACGCTTGTGGTATCTGGCTGTACCGTATTAAGATCAGTAATATCAAATTCTGTTTTTGTTTGCAAGGTATTTTTAGTGTTTAATAAATTTATGTTGGTTTGAGTTTGAAGATCTAGTTTTTGCAAATCGGGGAAATTTTCAGTATTTGTTAGATCAAAGCTTCTACTTAACCTTGCGGAATTCGTAAAATTTTTTTCAAATATAGAGAAAGAATATCCTACATAATCGTTGTAATTCAATTCGTCCGTGGCAGAGGGAGTGAGAGAGTTTTCTAAGACTTTGACGTATTCTAAGGAGTGACCAATTTGAAAAACACCTAAATTAATATCTATTCCAGGTTTTAAAGAGTAATTAAAAAGCAATTTTCCAGAAGAGTAGGTTTCACCAGGTATAAAGTCGTTATAATAGTTGAAACGAATCGTATCTTCCATGTTGAATTTTAAATCAAAATTATTTTTATCAATCTCATAAAGGGTATCTTTGTAGGAGAAAGTGTTTTTCGTTGTTAATCTATTTTTTGTGGTTTCGGTTGCGACGATGGTATAAGCGTAATCAAAGTTACCGTACATTTTGGCAAATGTTTCATAGAAGTTGTACTTTCCTGATATGTCTATTTTATTTTCTTTCGTTTTCCATATCTCGGGCATTGAAAGATCGAATATGTCTCCATATGAATGAGAGTTGAACTTAAGTTTTGATAGAGAGATCAAAGATCTCCCATATTTCTTTTGAAACGCTTGAGATTCAACGTTTAAAAATAGAATATCATCAAATCCTGTTGGATTCCAATAAATGTGTGATCTTATATTTTTAAGATCTCCCAAATTAGTTTTTAGTTTTGGAATATTTAAAGATAAAGATTTTTCTTCAGTTACTGGTTCAACTTTAAACTCTAATTTGGCAATTTCACTGGCTTTGTTATCTTCAAAAAATTGGTACATAATTCCTAAGTTGTTATCGTATGTATTTGGGGAATTCAGACCCGTAAAGAGATACAAGCTTCCATATAAAAAAGGGACACCGTATTTTAGGGTCACTTCTTTATCTGTTTCTTGTGTGGCTAGATCGTTGGCTGTGTTGTAAGATAAATGAACCTTCGATCCATTTTCAAACTTGTAATTAATTTCTGTTAGTAGTGAAAATTCGTTATTATCGTATCCAAAGGTGAGCGACATAGGTTCTTCTTCATTTTCTGATAAACTTTGAAAATAGAAAGGTAGGTATAGAACAGGGACTCCAAAAAAACTGAGCACAACGTCTCGGGCTATCAAAAAATATCCTGGGAAAATGTCGACCTTTCGAGCTGAAAAATAATAAGTAATACAATCCTCACACGTTGTTAATTTCGTCTGATTTGTTTCTATAGTATTCGCGTGCATTGGTTTTTGCATACTTTGAGACCATATGCGTACGTCTACTTCTTTCTCTGCCTTATACTTTTGTATGGTATAGGAATTTAAGAAGACTGCTGAATCTTCTTTGAAGTTTACGGTTATTTCTGAGGCTTGTATAGAAATATCTTCGTATAGATAAGTGATATTTCCATAAAAAGTCGCTGCTTTAATCGTTCCATCTTCATTTAATTCACCTTGAGCAGAATCTGCTTTTATCGTAGAACCTTCATACTCTACAAAGACGTTACCTTCTAAAAATAATAAATCATCTTTTAAATAAAAATCTTCACTAGTTATATTTACGGGTGCAGAAAAAAAGGAAGAACCAATAAAAATAAACAATATTATAGAAAAAACCCTTTTCAAGGGCTCGAGAAGTTTATAAGATACTCTTGAATCCAACATTAAGAAAAGAAAAGCACCAATAATACCAAATATTATGTTGGGAATCCAAACGGATATCGTTGGATTTATTATATGCGCTTTTCCCAAAGCTGACAACCAAGCACCAGAGCCTTGATAAATTATGACTAGGACAAACGTTGTAATTACACTCCAAGATTTACTTGTTAGGTTTAAAAACAGGGATAAGGCTGTTCCTAAAATACAAATTACAAAGGGAGCCAACGAGTTAGCAAATTTTGACTGATAGGAAACTATTAGACCGGAGACATCCAAACCAAGCTTGGAAAAAGTAGTTATTTTTTCTTTTAGTTCTTTTGAGGTCATTTCGTTGGCGCTTTTAGAGAAGTTCAGGAATTCTTCAACATCTTCTTGGATATCTAGTTCCAATTGATCAAAAGTGATATCTAAGTCGAGGAATCCATCTTTGTTGGTTCTAAACATCCTTCCATTTTTCATGTACCAACCGTTGGAACCTTTTTGAGCTTGCTGAGCATTGAAAACGGCAGTGTAATCTTTTTTAACCTCGTATAAGAGCACATCGTATAAAACTCCACTTTCTCTATCTATTTGTTTTACAAAGAGGTATCGTCCATCGCCTACATCGACAAATTGGTTTTCTTCGATCTGTGCTTCAGGTCTTTGATAAACGTACCGAGCTATCGCTTCTTTTGCCTTGTAGTTTGATTGTGGTACGATGGTGTCAAAGAGTGCAAAGGTAAAAAAAGATAACAATAAAGAAATTGTCATAAAAGGTATAATTAATTTCTTCATTGGTATTCCCAGCGTTTGTAGAGCGATTATTTCGTTTGCAGAGGAGAGTTTTGAAATAACCCAAAATATACCAAACAGCACTCCCACAGGAATTCCCATGGAGATAAAATACGGTAGATGATACCAAATCAATATCAGTAGTTTTGAAAATCCTACATTGTTTCTAACAATTATTTCTGATAGTTGATAAAGCAACTCCAAGCTAACAAAGACTATAAAAGCGATTAAGCCCATAAAAAATGGAGGTATGAATTCTATCGAAATGTATTTCAAGAGTTTCTTCATTGGTTTTCTTCTCCCAAGAAATAGAAGAGTTCTAAACCGTTATTTCTACATTTGTAAAATTCCCCTGTTAACGTCCAAATAATATTTTCAGAGATGTTTGTGATGAAATCAGAAAAGTCAGCTAAATTGTTTAGTACTTCTATATGAAGTGAAGCGGATTTAATCGATTCTTTGGATTTGTACAAATATGATTTGTAAGCATCGATAAGCCCCTTTACTTCTTCGTTGAGAATACAACTTTTTCTCGCTTTCTCAAAAAAACTTTCTTTTACTTGATCTGTCATTAATTTGGTTGCTTTGATATTGATCAAATCCGATAACGAGGATAAAACATTTGAAAGATTCTCTTTGGTTAGTTCCAGGCTATCTTCAAAATTTGAAGCGTTTACAGCAGAAGGGGTTTTGAGTATTTCAATTATTAATTTTGCATTTTTTTCGCATATATCACCCATGTTTTCAAATATTTGAACTAATTTCGAGCTCATGAAACAAGCTTTTAAGTAAATCCCTGTGTAATTACCAGTGGACAATAAAATAACGCTTTCATAATTTAAACTTGCTTCGATGAAATCTAATCTGTCGTCTTGATTTATTATTTCTTTTGCTAATTTATCGTTTCTTTCTAGATAAGCATCCCCAAATTTATAGTACATTTCTTGAACTATTCTGCCCATTCTCAAAACATTATTTAAATATCGTGTTAATCGATTCAAACTGATGCTGTTGATTTGGCTAACATTCTCTTTTTTGAACAAATTATTTGCCTCCTAAAATCATTCAAACCTTCTGCCAAACCCTAATTTTTTATCTAAGACATTGAGATAATTGTTTCCGTTTCTTTGGGCTAGTTTTATCGTCATCTCACTGGAAGTTACAAATATTGACATTCCTGGTTCCATTCTATGAATGATATCTCCATCACCGGTTACATATGCAAAGCCTTTGCTCATGTTTTTCAAAATGATCTCTATCTTCTGTGTTGGAGGAGCAATGAAAGGCCTAATGTTGAGGGCGTGAGCAGCTAACGGGATGAGTTGAATGACGTTTAGTTCAGGGTGAATGATAGGACCTCCGGCAGATAAGGCGTATGCAGTGGATCCAGTGGGTGTTGATACAATTAATCCGTCACCAGCGAATGAGAATAAAGTGTGTCTCTCAATTTTTACATCAACATTCATAGTGCCTAGTGGTTGGCTTTTTAATAAGACGATATCGTTTAGAACAACGACTTTTTTGGTACCTACATGACATTCTAAAAGGTGCCGAAATGAAAAAGAAATGTTTTCTTTTTGTATATCTTCGATCAATTCTTTTATCTCAGAACTGGAATAAGAACTCAAAAACCCTAAATTCCCCGTATTAACAGCTATTACCGGCTTTGAAAATATTGCGGCAATTTCAGCTATTTTCAAAACCGTCCCATCGCCCCCAAAAATCACGAAAAAATCGGCTGCTTGGGCTTGTTTTTCCTCTACAGTAGAGCCCGCCGCAGCGTAACCCAGAACCTCTATATTGCTTTCATTGAAAGGTTTTAATATGTTTTCTTCAAGGGTATCTTTAGAAAGCTTAAGTGGATTGTAAAAGATAAAGATTTTCATAAAAAATCACACTCCAAGCCTGTAAGCTAAGTCCAATAAAGATTGTACTAAAAACCTGTCTAAAAACATTAATATAAGAAAAGCAATCATTGGAGATAGATCGATATTGCCTATAACTGTGGGTATAAACCTTCTTATAGGATTCAAAATTATGTTGGCAACAGAATCAACAAAACCTCGAAATCTGTTGTATTGGAAGGGCATTATAAAACTTAATAAAGCAGATACAATTATACAAAATTCAAAAAATACTATTACTATTCTTAATATACTTGCTAGCGCTATTAAAAGGTTTGCTATTACAAACATTTTTTTCCTCCCTGTAAGAAGTCCGTTCATTTAAAGATAACGGTTACCAAAGATTTTTGTTCCTATTCTTAAAAGAGTGGCTCCTTCTTCTATGGCCATTTTGTAATCGTTAGTCATCCCCATAGATAATTCCTTTATTGAAGTGTATTTTTTATTTAGGTTGTCTCTAAGTTCTCTTAAGCTTCGAAAGACATTTCTAATAACATGTGTGTTGTCAGTGTAAGGAGCCATCGTCATTAGACCGATTATTTTTATATTTTTAAAAGATGTTGCCTCTTGCAAAAATGCATCTACTTCGTTTGGAATGAGTCCGGCTTTGGAATTTTCACCAGATATGTTAATTTCTAAAAGTACTTTTTGTGTTTTATTTATTTCTTCAGCTCTTTTTTGAATTTCTTCTATTTCTTTCATTCTCCAAACTGAATGTATGTATTCCGCGATAGGAACAATGTATTTTATTTTGTTGGTTTGTATCCTGCCTATGAAATGCCATACAATGGCAAGGTTTTTTAGATCTTCATATTTTTCTCTTAAGTCCTGAGCTCGATTTTCTCCAAAATCTCTGTGCCCTTTCTCGTACAATATTTCTATGGCGTCACTTGGAAAATTCTTTGATACAGCAACTAATTTTATAGAGTTCATATCTCTACCTGATTTTTCAACAATTTTTTGTATCTCATTTAACAAGGTTTGATAATTTTCTATTAGAAAATTATTCATTAAACTCCCCCCATAAACTGATATTTTGATTGGAAGGTTTTTGGGTGTAATTCAATTTTTTATAAGCTTTTTCAGTTGCTACCCTACCACGTGGGGTTCTGATAATGAAACCTGCTTGTAGTAGAAACGGTTCATAGACCTCGCTGATTGAATCAGGCTCTATCCCAATCGATGAAGCTAGGGCATTTATACCTACCGGCCCACCTTCATAGTTTTCTATTATTGTTTTAAGAATTTTTCGATCCATTTTATCTAAGCCATCTTCATCCATTTCTAATAATTTCATAGTATTGTCTACATCTTCGGTTTCTATGATGTTTTTTCCCGAAACTTGAACAAAATCTCTAACCCTTCTCAACAATCTGTTGGCGATCCTGGGAGTTCCCCGGGACCTTTGGGCTAAAATATGGGATGCATCTTCTTTTATTTTTATATTGAGTATCTCTGCACTTCTTTTTATGATTAAGTTGAGGTCTTTTGGAGAGTAGAAATCAACTTCCAAAATTATGCCAAACCTACTTCTCAATGGTGGAGCGATGAGGCCTAATCTCGTAGTAGCTCCCACCAACGTGAAAGGTTGTAGGTCAATCCTTATAGAACGTGCAGAAGGACCTTTCCCTATAACAATGTCAAGTTGAAAATCCTCCATGGCTGAGTATAAGATTTCTTCCACGGTTCTATTCAATCTGTGGATCTCGTCTATGAATAGTACGTCGCCATTTTCTAGGTTGGTTAAAATGGCAGCGAGGTCTCCTGCTTTTTCGATTACAGGGCCGCTTGTAATTTGCAAATTAGCTCCTAGCTCGTTTGAAATCACATAAGCTAAGGTTGTTTTACCTAAACCAGGCGGACCTGCTAAAACTACATGGTCCATCGCTTCTTTTCTTATTTTAGCAGCTTCTATCGCGACTTTTAGCTTTTTTTTTATGTTGTCCTGGCCGATAAATTCATTCAAGTAATTTGGCCTTAATTTCTTTGTTCCTGTATCCTCTCCAATAAAAGAGGGATCCAATAACCTCTTTGGATTTGTATTTTCTTTTTCGATCATTTTAAAAACTCCTTAGAATCTTATGGGTAAACTCTGTAAAGTGTTCGTGCAAAAGGTATAGCTTCCCTTATGTGTTCTAATCCACATATCCAAGCTACGGTTCTTTCAACGCCTAAGCCGAAACCACTGTGTGGAACGCTACCAAACTTTCGTAAATCTATGTACCATTGGTATTGATCTAAAGGTAGATTGAATTCTTTTAATCTGTCTATTAAGATAGATTCTTCCCATATTCTTTCAGAACCCCCTATTATTTCACCATAACCCTCGGGGGCAAGTAAGTCATCACAGAGTACAACGTCAGGATTGGTTTCATCAGGTTGCATATAGAAAGCTTTAGCTTTCCTAGGATATTTCTCCACAAAGAGAGGTTTTTCAAACTGGGAAGCAAGTGCACTTTCTTCATCTGCTCCGAAATCTTCTCCCCATTCTATTTCAAAACCTTTTTTCTTCAGGAAATCAATCGCTTGTGTGTATGTCATTCTTTCAAAAGGAGGTTGAATTTTTTGTAGTTTATTTGTATCCCTACCAATTTCTTTTAGATCATCCGAAGCATTTTCTAATACTCTTTGCATTATGAAAGAAACTAAGTTTTCTTGTAATTTGATATTGTCTTCATGTTTATAAAAAGCTACTTCGGCTTCATTCATCCAAAATTCGATTAAATGTCTTCTTGTTTTTGATTTTTCGGACCTAAAGGTAGGACCAAGGTTGTACACCTTGCCAAAAGACATCGCCGCAGCTTCTAAGTAAAGTTGACCAGTTTGTGCTAGATACACCTCTCCATAATCGAAATAGTCTAATTTGAATGTGTTACCGGCAGATTCTCCTATAGAACCGGTAAATATGGGGGTGTCTATCAAAGTAAAATCATTTTGATTATAAAAATCCCTAATTGCCTTTAAAATTTCGTTTCTAATTTTTAAGATATGAAACTGTCTTCTCGATCTGATCCATAGATGCCTGTTTTCCATTAAAAAGTCTATGCCATGTTCTTTTTTAGAAATAGGGTAGTCTTCAATGGGTTCTTGTATTTTTTTGAAAGAAGTTATGTGTAATTCAACGTTTTCAGGAGATCTTTCGTCTTTTTTTATGGTTCCTTGTAATATTATGCTACTTTCCATCTTTATTTTTCTGATATTTTCAAAGGTTTCATCATCAAAATTTTTCTTTTCAGCTATTCCTTGAATAAAACCTGTTCCATCCCTTAACTGTAAGAAAGCTATTTTACCGCTGCTTCTTTTGTTCCATACCCATCCCCGAAATTCTACTGTTTGATCGATGTGTTTTTTGAAGTCTTTTATATATACCCATTTTGGAATCATGCTGTCACCTCCGTGCGTTAAGGGGGTCCCCCCTTAAAAACCACAAATTCAAGTTCAAAATCTTTTAAAAACATAGTTTGCACAAAGCAGCAAACTTAAAAAATCTTTTTGCACAAGGCTACAAAAGGCTTCGCCCCTTAAGAACCTGTTTTAGCGCCCCTTTGCCCCGCTGCCCGCCCATAAGGATAAAAAGGGTAAACCCCATAATGTTCTGTTTTAGCGCCCTTTCACCCTGCTCCCCACCCATAAAGAAGGTGAAATCAGGGCTTTGCCGCGCTCGTTTATTTTTCTTTTAGTTTTGAATACTCTCTGGCAGCTTCTGTAAAAAAGGTATCCAATTCTTCGTTAACAATGAAAGCAACTTTTTCTGGTGGGAGGTACATTTCTGATACTTCACCTTTGTTTACTACTATTATTTTTCCTTCAGTTAAGGATGGCAACATTGCTGCTGGTATAACCACAAGAGAGGATCCTAAAACTAAGACAAGATCAGAATTTTTCATCAATATTTTAGATTCTGTTAGGTATTTTACAGGTTCTCCAAAGAATACTATATCTGGTTTTATTACGCCACCACAGTTATCACATTTTGGTACTATTTCGTTGTTCATCTTTTCTATTATTTCTTCTTGAGAATACTCTCTATTACATTTTGTGCAGTAATTTTTCCAGCATCCTCCATGGATTTCATAAACTTTTTCTGAACCTGCTTTTTGGTGTAAAGAATCGATGTTTTGAGTTACTATCCCTTTCAATTTTCCTTCCTTTTCAAGTTGAATTAAAAATTTGTGGGTAAAGGTTGGTTCTGCTTTAGTTATGTACTCTAAAAATTTTTTGTGAAACTTATAAAACAAAGAAGGATCACGATAGAAATAATCCAAATCGAAAATCCTTTCGGGATTTTTTATATTTGACTTTGTATAGATCCCGTTTGGGCCTCTAAAATCGGGGATACCTGCGTTAGTAGACATCCCCGCACCACTTAAGACCGCAATGGAATTTGACTTATAAATTAATTCTGCACATTTTTTCGCAACTTCAGACACTTTTCCAACCTTTCAGAAATTTCAAAAGTTCTTGGGCGGCTATTAAAGGACCTTCGTCTTCATAGCCTTCTACACCAAGTTGTGTGCGGAGTATTCCAACTTTTACGTTGCTTTTTACTAGCGTTTCCATGTATCTTCTAGCAATTTTTTCATGTTTTTCTCTTCTTTGGATTGCACCGAAAGGATTTGCAAAGTAACTGTAGGTTAAACCTTTTTCTGCAGTTGTACCTTTTGCCATCCTCGCACCTTTGGAGAATACATCTAATGCCTTATCTACGTCATCAAAAAATTCAATCGGTGGTTTGTTTTCGTCAATTTTTTCATAGTTGTTGGCGTAAAAGAAATAATCAATTTTAGTAGGTTTAATAATGTCTTCATAATTGGAGTAGGGTACAATAACTCTGGCGTTGGTTATGTTTGGATTCATAAAGATACTTCTATCCATAGCGGAGTATGCATAACCCGGTTGTAAGTCGTCGAGTCTGACGAATGCTCCGGTTTCTGTCCCGTATGCAACTACTGTTCCATCTTCTAAAATATCTAATGATCCCATGTCGTCTATCACTATATTTACTTCAGATACTTGTTTTCTGATTCTATTTAAGGCGTCTAATGTTTCAGATTTCCCAGCTCCACTATCTCCCATAATCATTACGTTGAAACTTTTTCCATCTCTTAACTTTATTTCCGCTAATGCCCCATGGACTGGCAGCCTTTCTTCGTCTATAACTATTAAGTTGTGAATTGTCAATATCATTTTCTTCATATAACCAAAGTAATCTATAGAAGGATCATCTCCAACAAGTCCTACGTAAGTTCCATCATCTTCTTTATAGATGATACCATTGTAATCGTCTTCATCTTCAAAAAAACTTTTATTCATACCGAAGATGTATATACCATCAGGTCTTCTGTATTCTAAACTTTCAAAATCTGCAAACTCGAACAGATTTGCTAAACCTGTTGCCATTGCAAGGTATTCTTTGTAAACAGCAACAAATATTAATTTATTGTTAACATATATAGGGAACACCAGCCAGTCTTGAGGATTATCTAAATGAATTTTATTTAATATAGGCCGATCAACAACTTTGAAAATTCCTCTTCTTTTATTTGAGTTTGTATAAAAGATAACGGGTGGTTCCAGTACTACACTCCAAACATATTCCATGTTATATAAAAAATCAGCATTGGCTATTTTAGCTTCTGGTTTAGGTTTAGGACGATCAACTATAAATCCTGCTTGAACTCCACCGGGAAGTTGCCTCAGCACTTTTACTCTTCTGGCTGAAATGTTGACAAGAATTTGTTTATATAATCCCAAGACTAAGCTTTTTAGATCAGAGTTGTTCTTGACTAAGGATATTTGCTTATGAATCCTCGTTCTTGAATTATGACTGAAAGGATCCGCTTTTTTCATAAATCTGTGTTTTGAACGCCATAGGTTAAAGATATCTTCAACAAAGAGGGCTAACGTTTCTCTGTATGAAGACAATTTTGGGAAACTAAAGTAAGAAGATTCATCTAAATGGTCTAAGCTGTTTATAGATAAAGCTAAGAGTAGTTGCCGAATTTGTTCTAAATCGTATCTTTCACGAACATTTTGTTTGCTCTTATCCACAAGAAATAATTGAAAAAAAGGATACAGAGCATTGTGTGTTTCTTGGGCATCTTCAATTAATTCTGAGATTATTTCTAGAAGAATGCTTGAATTTAGTATTTGAGATATGTTACTATAAGATACCTCCCCCGGTATCAATACCGTTCTTTCAAAACTCATTGTAACCCTCCCTTTTGACGGTCTTTAGAAATTTTAATTTAGCGCCCCTTCACCCCGCAGCCCACCCAGACTGAAACTAATCAACATCACCTAATATTTCACCGAAAGTTTTTAAAACCTCTTTTAAACCTTCTTTTGTTTTTGAAGAGAAAGGTAAATAAATATATTCGCCATAAGATGAAAAACTATTTTTTATTTCTTCAAAAAGTTTAGCTCTTTCAGATTTCTTTAATTTATCAGATTTTGTTAAGATAAACAAAAAAGGTGTGCCTAGATCTTTGAGCCATTCAACCATAGCATAATCCAATTTTTGAGGCATATGTCTATGATCAATAAGCACAGAAACAACATTCAAAGAAAATCTATTTTTAAAGTATTCGTTCATCAATATGTTCCATCTTTCTTTTTCTTGTTTTGAAACATTCGCAAAACCATACCCAGGTAGATCAACGAAATAATATTTGTTATTCACCAAATAGTAGTTGATGGATCTGGTTTTTCCTGGGGTAGAGCTCACTTTTGCTATTTTTATGCCTAAAATGGCATTCAAAAAGCTCGATTTTCCAACATTAGACCTTCCTGCAAAGGCGATTTCTTTTTTATCGGGTGGTGGGAGATCTTCAATGTTGTAAACGGTTTTTATTAATTGAGCTTTGTATACTTTCAAGATGTCAATGGTCCTCCTCTAAAGTTCTTTGATTTCAACTTTTGCTTCGTTAGGATCTATTATACCATAAGTTGCCTTCCCAGTTAGCCATCCAGAAAATTCTCCTGGGTTGAGTATAATAGTTTTACCGGTTTTTCTACTTACTATTTCATGGGTGTGACCGAAAAAGATGTAATCATAAATCCCAGAATTTTCAGCGGCAACTAAGGAATAAGGTTCGTGCATGAGGAATATCTTTTTACCATCTTTTTTTATGGTGATTGGTCCGTTTCTTATCTTTTTATTAGATTTTTCATAAAGTAATAACTTTTCTCCGTCGTTGTTACCAAAGACACCATAAAAGTCGATGTCATCATAGATTAGATACGGTAAAGTAAACGGAGCTACAAAATCTCCACAATGGAAGATAGTATCGATATTGTATTCTTGAATTAAATCTGGGATCTTTTTAAGTTTATCCATGTTGTCGTGAGAGTCAGATAATATTAACCACATTAGATCACCCCTTAGTTACCACTTTTTGTTAATCCACCTGATATAAACGACCTTGCCACTTTCAACGGATATTTCTATTTTATTTTCTGTAGCTTCGTTACTAATGCCTAAGGATTTAAAATCAGAGATATCTTTTTTGTTCAATGGATATTTGAATCCTTTAAGAGTCAGCCCTATAACGGGTTCTCCTATTCTTAAAATGGACCAACTTTCACCGATCTGGGCTTCTTCTTCTACTATTTTATTTACTATACCAATTTTAACGTCTTCTTCAAGAATAACAGGATTTAGATCTATGTATTCGGCTAGGAGGAATACACTTGCCATTTCTTGATCGATGCGATTACCCAAAACCCCTGATAAAATAACGTTTTTGTAGTGATTTTCTTTTAGAAATACTAAAGCCAATTCGGTGTCAATCTCATCTTTTTCTTTTGGATATTTCAATATCTCGGTGTTGTTATTTTCTGCCCACTGAAGGTCTTCAATAGAAGCAGAATCAAAATCTCCTATTAAATATTTTGGTGGTGAGTTTAACTTTTTGAAGATTTTGATTCCAGCATCACATGCGATTGTCAAGGTTGCCTTTTGTATCATTTTCATATAAAATCCCAACGAGCTTCTTTGTTCTGCTCCAGATATTATATAAACTATAGTTTTTTCGCCTCCCAAAATGATTTTAGGTTCATGAGTTTAATTGTTGAATTGTCTTATATAGATTGTCTGCAATTATTTTCGGAGTTAAAGAGTAATTTGTGTGCTCTAAGGATAGGTCTCTTGCAGTTTTATATACCACATAGCTTCCAATTATGCAAGCTTGCAACGTTGTTAAGCCTTGAGCAATATATGATCCGAGAACTCCTGATAATAAATCTCCCGATCCTCCCTTAGCTAGACTTGAATTCCCTGTTATGTTGAAATATGTTTTTTCGCCGTTTGTTATCAAGGTAGTTGATGATTTGAATACGATGGTACAATTCAATTCTTTTGCGTACTCTTCCAAACCAAACACATCATTTTTAACGTTTTTATAAACTTTTGATAGTTCTCCCACATGAGGAGTTATAACAAAATTTTTGTTTAATTTTACATCTTTCTCTTTTAAAATTGATAGAGCGTCTGCATCTAAAACGAACTTTTTGTCATCTTTGTAAGTGTTAACCAATTTTGTAACAAAGTCTTTTGCATTTTCAGTTATACCGGGACCCAAAACTATGACGTTAGATTTTTCGATTTCTTCCTTTAAATTGTCAACGTCTTTTTCTTCAAAATGTTCTTTTTTTAAGGATCTGTAGATTATAGATGGTTCAAGCGCTAAAACGTGTGATGAATCACCCGGTGTAATCAGCTTAACCATACCAGCCCCGGTTTTTTGGGCCCCGATAGCTGAAAGGATAGGGGCACCAGGGTATTTTTCACTACCGGCAAGTATCAAAACCGTTCCAAATTTGTACTTGTAAGAATCTTCAGGTCTGTTTGGGAGTAAGTTCTTAACGGTATTCTCTAGTATTAGTTCCCGATTTATTGAGTTTATCAACGAGTTGTCGAAAGATAGAGGTGCGACCTTTATTTCTCCACAATACTCTCTTGCGGGATAAAGCAGTTGGCCAATTTTTAAAAAGCCAAAGGTAACCGTTTGATCAGCCTCAACTGCGGTTCCCATCACTTCACCTGTGTCAGACGATATCCCTGATGGAACGTCGACTGACAATACCTTTGATCCCGAAGAGTTTATGCGTGTTATTGCTTGGGCAACATCACCTTTGACTTCTCCTGTCAAGCCTATACCTATTAATCCGTCTATTATGAGATCGTATTGAGAATAATTTATCTCATCAATGCGGGAACGATAAATATTAATTTCGTATTTTTTGGCGATTTCGAGTTGCTTTTTAAAGCCAGGACTTCCTTGAGTTGGATCGCCTACTATAAGTATTTCAACGTTGTAACCTCGATTTTTGAGAATTCTACCAGCTGCAATTCCATCACCTGCGTTGTTACCTTTTCCTACTACACAGAGAATGGAAGTAGGTTCAAAGGTTTCTGCTATATCTGCCACAGAAAAAGCCGCTTGTTCCATCAGCGTTTCTGAGGCTATTCCTTTCTCTATAGTCAATTTGTCTATTAATTTTGCCTGGGAGGAAGTAATTATCTTCAATTTATTCACCCCTAGATTTTTTATTTGTTCTCCATGTTCAATATCAAATCATTTTTTGAACACATTTCTTCGGTTTTTGGTCCGTAAGAAATGTAGTCAATATCAACTCCGATTTGTCCTTCAATATACGATAAATATTTTAAGAAATTAATATCGTTGGTATCTTTCCAACCATCCAATTCAGTATAAATAGGTTTGGCAACAAAAAAGTCATAAGAAGAAGATGGAGTATCTTTTGTTTTTCCGTTGACCTCATAATGTGTACAAACTTTTATCTTATCTAACCCGTTTAAAACATCTGCCTTGGTGATTACAAGCCCTGTTAACCCAGACCTTATTTTTGCGTATCTCAAGGCAGGGAGATCTAACCAACCAACCCTTCTTGGTCTTCCAGTTGTCGCCCCATATTCTTTTCCTAATTCCCTAATTTTGTCAGCTTCTTCTCCAAAAATTTCTGTTGGGAAAGGCCCCGATCCTACCCGTGTTGTGTAAGCTTTGAGTACGCCATAAACCTCATCTAGTTCGAACGTTGAAAAACCTACGGAGGAAACTCCATGAGCCATACAAGAAGACGATGTGACAAAAGGATAGGTGCCAAAATCCAAATCTAACAAAACACCTTGGGCTCCTTCAAACAGTACCGATGTACTTCTGAAAACATTCCCCATCTCTACCGCACTAGCGTAATTTATCTTCAATTTCTCCAATTCATTTTTGGTTTTCATTAAGTATTCAAACACATCATCTTTTGAAGTTTTTAATTTATTGCCATACTGAGTACTTTTTAGGTAGTATATATCTTCCAAACGTTCCTTAAGCATTTTTTCATCGAACAGATAGTAGAGTTTTATACCTTCCCTTGATACCTTATCGGTATAGGCAGGTCCAATTCCTCTTTTTGTTGTTCCTATAGGCTTTTTTCTCATACTTTCTATAATTTCGTCTTCTTCTTTGTGCCACGGAAGTACCAAAAAGGTTTCTAAATCAATGTAAAATTTAGAGGACATTCCAGGAAAATCTGCTTCTAGTATATTTAGTTCCTCTACTAGTTTTTCTAAATCTAAAACCATTCCCGCACCTAAAAAACCTTTAGATTGAGAATTGGGCATAATAGAAGGAAGCATGTGATTCACGTATTTTTTGCCTTTGTAATAAATGGTATGACCTGCGTTCGCTCCTCCTGAAAAGCGTACTATCCATTCAAACTTTTCTGAAAAGTAGTTAACAACCTTACCTTTACCTTCATCGCCCCATTGGGCACCCACAATCGACATCTTTTTCATCATTTTTGTACGATGATACGTACCTTCCTCCCTTCCAGTGATAAAAATTCGGTAACTTTTGTTTGCAGTAGTGTGCAAACGAAGTTTTTTTGCTGCTTCGTGCAAAACGTCTTTTTGTAATTGTTTTAGAGTAATTTCCATACCCTCATTTGCTTTTTTTGCAAAAAAGCTTTATTCGTAATGCTTTTGGGGCGATTTCCTAATCTTCATTTGATTCGCAAATGACACATGATTTTGGGGAGTTTAAGGGGTTCACCCCTTAATAATGATAGGTTTCATTGTGCAATATCTTATTAACTCTAAACAGTTGCTCTAAAAGGATCAATACGGCAAATTCGTGTGTGAAAGTTAGTTTGGATAAAGATAAAATAGAATCAGCGTTATTGTAAATTTTATCAGAATGGCCCAAAGGACCACCAACGATAAAATTTATGAATTTAGATCCCGATGAGCTTTTTATCTGTTCATAAAATTGGGAAAATTTTATAGAATCCATCTGTTCTCCTCTTTCATCCAATAAAACGTTGAAAGAATCCGGGAAATATTTTTCGAACTTTTTGAAATCTTTTTCTTTGTAAATTGAAGGAGGTGTCTTGTTTAAATCACCGGACAAAGGAAGTTGTATCAGTTCAATTTTTTCAAACTTCTTTATCCACTTTAAATATTGTTTGACTCCATCTATTATATATGGGCTTTTTAAAGGTCCAATAACTATGATTCTAGTCATTTTTCTTCATTTGGAATATATTTTGTTTTGGAGATCTCTGATTCGGTTAACAATTTTTCTTCTATTGTAAATAATTCTCCATCCAAATTACCTATTAAGTTTTTAAACGATTGTAAAAACAATTTTCCCGTTAAAGGAGATGGCAGGGATACTTTCTCTATTTCACATCCAAAGTGTTCTATTATCGCTTTAACTTTACTGTAAAGCAAATAGAGAGATACATCCCCCTCTTTTGCATTTAAAGTGAGACTGAATTTACCGCTTTGTTTTCTTTCTAAAAATACACTAGCAGGTAAATTCAAATCTATTTCTTGTTTTATTTGTTCTGCTAACCACTTGTCTAAAGTACTTATATGGAATTCCAAAGATATTAGAAAATCTCTGACTCCCATTACAGTTGCTCCCGCAGTGGGATGAGGGTGATTTGGACCAAAATCTGGTTCCCATTCAGGGAAAGACATTTTTTTCGCTAAGAACTCAAATTCACCTTTTCGCAAGGTGTTAATATTTCTACGGTATTCGTTTTTGGCGGATTTTTCGTATAGATATATAGGCAATTCAAAACTTTCAGAGATTTTTTTTGCTAATCTTTTTACAAGATTATTCGCCTCATCAAAGGTCGTTGATATTAGTGGAACAATTGGTATAACATCTACGGCACCTAATCTTGGATGATAACCACTATGATTTCTGAGATCTATATTTTCCACACATATTTTCACCATTTCAAATAAGAAAGCCTCAATTTCGTTTAATTCACCTACAACACTGATGAAGCTCCTATTGAAGTATTCATCACTTTTACAAGAGATAAACCAAATCTTATCATAATTCTCAGAAAGGTCTTTGATTTTGTTGATTAATTCTTTGTTTTTCCCTTCACTAATGTTTGGTAAGGTCTCTACGATTTTCATCATTGTTCACCTCGTAATGTTTTTTTCTACCATTAAACCTTTTGTTGCAATTCCCAATATTATAGAAAAAGTAACAAAAGAAGAACCCCCATTTGATAACAGGGGTAGAGGAATCCCTGTAATAGGTAACATGCCTAGATTCATTCCAATATTTTGAAAAATATGAAAAAAGAACAAAAATGCAGATCCAACATAAAAATACTTCCAAAAAAGGTCTTCGCTTTTTTTGTACCCTTCGTATAGTCTCCAAAGTATTGTTGAATAAAGTATTAGAATCAAGGTTACCCCCAAAAATCCAAACTCTTCTCCGATAACGGCAAAGATAAAATCTGTATGACTTTCAGGTACGAACCCACTCAAATTCATATATCCATTCATATATCCTACCCCTAACAGGCCACCAGAACCTATAGCTTTTATCGCCTGAGCGGTGTTATAATAATAACTTAGAGAGTAAGTTTGAGGAAAGAGAAAGCCTGTTATCCTTCCTTTTTGGTATTCTTGGAGGTTGTAAAAAATTATTGGACTGGCTATCAAAGCTAATCCTAAAGAATACTGCCATAATTTTTCGAACCTTCCTGAAACAAAAACTAGAGCAAACCACGTAAATAATACTATAATTGAAGTACTAAAATCCGGTTCTTTGTATATTAACGCTGTAGAAAAAAAAATCATCATTGATGCAAAGTAAAACCTTTTATTATCATTTTGAGAAAGAACGTAACTGAGATATAATAACAATACCAACTTAAATATTTCAGATGGTTGAAAACCTATAGGTCCCAGCCTTATCCATCTATTAGTCCCACTAACTGGTGTGGTGAAAAGTACCAAAACCAAGCTAAGAATTACTAAATAAAATAGAATAGGGGTATATTTCTTAATAAACCTTTCTGGAACGAAGATGGTAACGGCAAAAAAACCGGACCCTATAATAATCCACATCAATTGTTGATTTTCTATTCCCTCTAAAGGGCTATTGATTACTGCACTTTTAACGGATAAAAATCCTAGAATTGCCAACAACACGTAAGCGATAACAAGGATAAGTTCTATTTTTTTTATATATTCTCTTCTTTCACCTGTTAAATTTGTAATAGAAAAAGAATTCACTTAAAGTATCTCCCTTTACGAATTTCGATAAGAGCTTGCCTTTTATCAACATTATATTATATCATACTGATATATTAAAGAGTAAATTTAAAGCTTTTAAAGGTATAGAATCGGTGGGGAGCGTAGCGAAGGGGCGCTATCTAAAGAGTTTTTAAGAGGAGGAAAAGTCCAATAATGATAGGCGACAATTTAATTCTTTTGGATAAAGTAGATTCGACAAACAACTACATTAAAAAACACTGGAATGAACTACCATCAGAAACTGTAGTTTGGGCTTTGGAACAAACAGAAGGTTACGGAAGGAAAAACAGTAGGTGGTATTCCCCCTTGGGAGGTTTATGGTTTTCTGTGCTTTTTAAACCCCGTAAAAGACCTTTGATTCCATATTATTATTTGAGAATGTATTCTTTAGTAATTTACAACGTTTTGAAAAAAAAATATAAGTTGAACCCCGTCATTAAATGGCCTAACGATATTCTGATAAATTCTAAGAAGGTGTGTGGAATTTTAGGAGAAAGTGTTTATAATGGGGGTTCACCGGGTTGCGTCATAGTGGGAGTAGGAATAAACGTTAACAACGAATTACCTGAAGAAGTCTCCAATAGCTCAATTGCTTTAAAAGATCTCGTTGGCAAAGAAATTGCATTGAGAAAACTTTTGAATGAATTGAACCATGTTGCTTACCATTCATATTATCTAAAATACTTCAAACCCAAAGCGATTTCTGCTATAACAAAATTGTGGTTAAATCATTTGAATGTGAAAATAGGAGATAGGGTCCAAGTATCAACTGAAAATGATGGAACTCTTTATGGAAAAGTAAACGATATTCAGTCAGATTATTTAGAGATAATAGACGATAACGGGGAGATAAAAAAACTAAACTCTGGGGAATTAATTGTGCTATAATCTTTAAGTAAGGTGACAAACGGTTGATAGTTATGATACAATATATTTGTTGAACTTCAATCTGTAAAAATTAATCATAAAATTTAATAATAATTCTTTTTGGGGAATAAGTTTTGATTTTAAAAGAGTAACGATGCAGAGAGTAATTTTTATTTCTTTGGGGAGGTATACAATGGCGCTAAAAGTGCTTATTTCAGAAGAGGAGATACAAAAAAAGATTGAGGATTTGGCTAGCCAAATAGAAAATTATTATAAAAGTATAACTGATGAAATTGTTGCGGTATGTGTGTTAAAAGGATCTGTTAATTTCTTTAGTGATTTAGTAAAAAAGATACATTTAAACGTTAATTATAATTTCATACAGGTATCTAGTTACTCAGGGGATATAACTACAGGAAAAGTAAAGGTAAAAAGTTGGCTTGATGAGCCCCTTGAAAATAAGCATGTTTTAATAGTTGAAGACATTGTAGATACTGGAAACACGTTAAAATATATAGTAAAATATTTAGAGATGCAAAATCCCTCCTCTTTAGAAATTACATCAATAGTTGTAAAAACAATTCACGAACATGGAATTCAAGTAAGGTTTCCTGGATTTGAAATCGGAGATAAATTTGTGGTAGGATACGGATTGGATTATAATGAAAAATATAGAAACTTACCGTACATTGGATATATTGAATAAGGAGGCAAATGTAATATGGATATTGAACAGTACGTATCGAAAGTCAGAGAAGCAGCTAAGTATATTCAAGAAAAAACCATGAAAAAACCTAGAATCGCGATTATTTTGGGTTCTGGATTAGGGAAAATTTCTCAAAATTTAGAGGATCCTCTTTTAATCCCTTATTCTGATATCCCAAACTTCCCTAGCTCCACCGCTCCCGGCCATAAAGGTGAATTAATGATAGGGAGTTTGAGTGGTAAAGATACATTACTGATGAACGGAAGATTTCATTACTACGAAGGGTACACCATGAAAGAGGTAACCTTTCCAATTCGGGTAATGCAAGAATTAGGTATAGAAACTCTCATAGTGACTAATGCGGCAGGAACGTTAAACCCCGATTTTGAAGTTGGTGTGCCTTGCATAATTACAGATCATATCAATTTTTTTGGTGACAATCCATTGATTGGACCAAATTTCGATGATTGGGGTCCTAGATTTCCTGATATGACAGAAGTTTACTCGAAATCTTTGGTGCAAGAAACCTTTAAATCCGCTAAAAAACTAAATATTAAAGTATATTCTGGTGTTTATTTGGGTTTAAGTGGTCCTACATTTGAAACACCTGCTGAAATGGCTATGATGAGAAATTTTGGTGCTGATTTGGTAGGGATGTCGACTGTACCAGAGACTATTGTTGCAAAACATGCTGGTATGGACATTTTAGGTATCAGCGCTATAACAGATAAAGCTGTTCCTGAGCAACTGAAAGAAGTTAGTGCAGAAGAAGTTTTGAAGATTGCAGAAAAAACTGGACAAAGTATAGCAGATATCATAATGGACTTAATAGATATCTTTTAGAAGGTGTTTTATTGAAAGTTTTTGTTTCTTTAGTAACTTTTATATTTCTGCCGGTTTTTTTCTTTTCTTATTATGAAGTTTACGATTACTTTTTCATGAAACCGGATACTTATTTTGAATACAATTCAAATTCCACTGGGAAGTTTGGAATTGAGTTTTATTCTATTAACAAATATCCGATAATGGATTCAAATAAATTGTTAGAAAGTGTGTGGTCCCAACCGCGAACGTTGATAGGCGGGCAAATGATGGTAGAATCGTCTAATTATACGCATGCTATTTCGTCTTCTAAGGCGATGGGACTATTTCAATTGAAAAATCCGACGGCAGTGGATTTACACGTTTATAATTCATTTGATCCGTATGACAATCTAAAAGGGGCATTAGAATACCATGGTTATCTTCGGCGGCTTTTTGATGATGAAAGGTTGCAGATTATAGCATACCATGATGGACCTACCGCAGTTATGGCGGGGAAGGTGTCTCCTGCTGGTGAGACATACTACGAGAGGGTAAAAAGAGCCCAACGAAATTATTCTAACACAAAAATATATTCCCCTTATTTCGTAGGAGGTAGAGTGTCTTATTACTCAGAAGATGAAGAAGATAAAATATCTACGGAATTTAAAGGTGGATTTGCTTATAGGAAAGTTGAAATATACGGGAATGTTGGTTTAGAGCTTCCTTTAGAACAAATCCAAGAATTTGATTTCAGGGACATCCAAACAAATTATGGTTATACCTTTTTGTATGTACCTAGAACGAATTTAGGTTTTGGTATTGAAGGGAAAACCGTTCCTGAAGACCTTGTTTTGCGTATAGGTTTACCGTGGCAAAACTTTATTCTGAAAGGGCCGAAAAATCCTGAGTTAATTTATAAACACGAATTAACAAATAATTGGACCTCAAAAATATTAATACATACTGACAATTTGCTACTTTCCAGTTATTTTTCAATATACAACTTAGACCTTTTCGTTGGGTATGAAGTATATGAAAGTTCTATAAATTTAGGTTTTAGATTAGCCTTTTAAAAAGTTTTCAGGAAGGGATGGCTATATGGAAAAGTATTTGCAACAAATTAGAGATTGGTGGAAAAATCTAGAAGAAAGAAAAAAACGAAACTATATAGTTTTGTTTTTTTCTGTTATTGTGTTGATAATATTCTTTTCTATATTACTTTCAAGAAAAAGTTATGAGTTTTTTATCGGAGGTTTGGATCAAGCAAATGCTGGTAATATTGTAACAAAGTTCGAAGAAATGGGTATAGAATACAAAGTAGATGATTATGGTAATATTTTCGTTGCGAATCAGAATGTATCAGAACTGAGAATGAGATTAGCCAGCGAAGGCTCATTGGGTTACAAGCTTCAAGGTTATGAGCTTCTTCAGAATCAAGGTTTTGGAGCTACCAGTTACGATAAGCAGGTCAACTATCAGATAGCTTTGGAAGGAGAGTTATCTAGGAGTATAGCTTCTATACAATCGGTACAAAGCGCTCGCGTTCATTTGGTTATTCCTCCAAGGACTTACTACCAAGTTGGTGAAAGTCCAAAGCCTTCAGCCTCTGTTTTGCTAGTATTGAGACCTGGAATGAGTATAACTTCAAACCAAATTAAGGGGATAATTAATTTAGTAGCTGGAGCTGTAGCTGGGTTGCACCCAGAGAATGTAAAAGTAGTAGATAATTTTTCTAACGATTTGAGTGCTCAGGTTGCCGTGGGAGAAGATATTAGTAGTGCTGATACTAAATTTAAGTTAAAAACCGAAATTGAAAAATATTATAAGCAAAAAGTAGAAAGCGGCTTACAATCGGTTTTTGGTTTAGGAAATGTTGTTGTGGTTCCTGAAATAGAATTAAAATGGCAAAAAATAGAAGAAGAACAAAGAAAAGTCGAACCGGTTGTTGATGAAAATGGAATAATTTTAAGCCAGCAAACTAGGTCAGAACAAAGTAGTTCTTCTCCTTCAGGAGGAGTACCGGGTGTTGATTCGAACATCCCCCCCTATACTTATCAAACGCCTACAAGTACAGGAAATTATTACAGTAGCTCTGATGTTATTACCAACTACGATGTCAATGAGATTTATCAAAGGACGATTGAAGATAAAAGCGGGGAAATATCTAATAAGAGTGTTACGCTCTTTATCGATTTTCAAAACAGTAAAGTTGACGATAATCAAGAATTGAGGTCTCAAATCACAAAAGCAGTCTCAACAGCTGTTGGTGCACCTGAAAATAATATCTCTTTAGTTGATATACGGTTCAATAGAGATTTGGAAGCGATGAGAGCAAATATTGAATATCAATTACAACAGAGAAGACAAAGAATCGCGAATATTGTTATTGCTATAATTGTAATCGCATTCATTATGATGCTTATCATCCTTGTTGCTAGAGCTCTTAGAGTCAGAAAGGTTTCACAACTCGTCGAAGAAAGAAAGCGACAATTAGAATCAAGAGTTGAAGAAGCGATGAAAGAAAGAGGGGTAGAGGTTGAAGAAGTTTCACCTGAACAAGAAAGATTGAGAGAGATTGCAACTTGGGCGGAAAATAATCCAGATGAGGTTGCAGATATCATTAAATCTTGGCTTAAAACTCGTTAAAGGTTAAAAGGAGTTGTTTTAAATGGCTGAAAAGAGTAAAGAGTTAGATGGTTTAAAAAAATCTGCCATATTGTTGGTATTATTGGGGCCTGAGAAAGCGAGTAAAATATTAAAAAAGTTGGATGAAGAAGAGGTCGAACAGTTAACTTTAGAAATAGCAAATTTGGAAAAAATTGATGAAAAAACAAAAAAAACAGTTATGGACGAATTTGGAGAATATATAAAGGCGAAAGATTACATCAACACCGGTGGTGTTGAATATGCGAGAAATCTTCTGGAAAAAACTTTTGGACCAGAAAAAGCCATAGATATAATAGACAGATTGGTATCGAATTTGCAGGTAAAACCTTTTGAATTTTTAAAAAAAGTGGATGTTTCCCAGATGGTTAATGTGTTACAAAATGAACATCCACAAACGGTAGCACTGATCTTATGTTATCTTTCTCCTCAAGCAGCTTCTCAAGTTATTTCTGAACTGCCTGAATCTTTACAATTAGACGTGATAAAAAGAATTTCTACTATGGATTCTGCAAACCCCGATATCGTAAAAGAGATAGAAAGTAGGTTAAAGGATCGTCTTTCCGCTTTCACCGTTCAAACTTTTTCTCAGGTTGGTGGGATAGATGTTACCGCAGAAATAATGAATAATATTGATAGGGCGGTCAGCAATAAAATATTTGATAAACTTTCAGAAAGAGATCCAAAACTGTCCGATGAAATTAGAAGACGAATGTTTGTTTTTGAAGATATTGTCAAGTTGGACGATAGATCTATACAAAGAATACTTCGTGAGGTAGATAGTAAGGATTTAACAATGGCTTTAAAAGGTTCTAGCGAAGAAGTTAAAAATGTCATTTTTAAAAACATGTCCAAAAGGGCTTCACAGATTGTAAAAGAAGAATTAGATTTCATGGGACCTGTTAGAATTAGGGATGTAGATGAGGCTCAGCAAAGAATCATCAACGTAATCAGAAAACTTGAAGAGTCCGGTGAGATTATTATAGCTGGTGGTGGGGCAGGTGAAGAACTGATTGAATAAAAGAATTGTAAATAATAAATTTGTTGTGTTAGACAAAGCCTTTGAATTATCTGTAGAAGAGATAGAGCAAACACAATATGAAGAAAAAAAAAGAGAAAAGGATAAATTTAAAGATCAGATTGAAAAAAATGCTCAAAAAGAAGCTGAAAAAATAATTGAAAATGCTAAAATTACAAGCCAAAAAATCATTGAAAACGCAGAATTAGAAGCTCAAAAGGTAAAAGAAGAGCTAATTAAATACGTAGAAGATAAGAAGAAGGCCCTTGAAGAGGA
The DNA here is from genome assembly GCF_002924625.1 of Petrotoga sibirica DSM 13575. Taxonomy (GTDB): domain Bacteria; phylum Thermotogota; class Thermotogae; order Petrotogales; family Petrotogaceae; genus Petrotoga; species Petrotoga sibirica. Next base: position 66,321 of record NZ_JAHC01000026.1, read on the forward strand.
GCTTAAAAAGGTTAGAACTCAAATTCAAAGGATTTCAAAAGAGTATGATATATATATTAAAGAGTTGTCACAGCAAAGCTTGGTTTTCTGTGAAAATACTATCAAAGCTGTTGTCGAAAGATATTTTAAAGAAAAGATTGACTTTCCTCAGTGGGTGGAAATTATTTTTCAGAATTTTGAAAAAAAACTTTCTTCGTTACAAAATTCCAAAATTAAAATAAGTCCTTCTTTTAATAAAGAATACGCCGATTTAATAAGAGAAAAGTTTTCTGACTTTTTTTACATCGTAGAAGATCCTTCTTTGAAAGATAACCAAATAGTTTTGGAAACAGAGCAAGGGATTTTCGATCTAACTCCTCAGACTTTTTTAGAAGACATTTTGAACATGTTGGAGGAAGCTTTAGATGAAAAAAAATAGTTTCGCCTCATCTTTAGCATATTTTACAGATAAATTAACAAACAGACCTTTATTTGAGCTGGAAGGTAAAATTAGTAGAATAATAGGTGTCACAATTGAATCAATTGGTCCCAGTGTAGCTTTAGGGGACCTGTGTAGGATAAAATTGAAAGATGGTTCAAAGATTTTTGCAGAGACCGTTGGTTTTTCTGATAATAAAGTACTGTTGATGCCACTAGAGGATGTAAGCGGAATCTATGTGGGAGCACCGGTAGAAAGAGTAGATAGTAAAATCAACGTGAAAATTAGCTCAGAACTCTTAGGACATGTGTTGGATGGTTTAGGAAGATCAATGGATGGTTCCAAAATAAAGAGCTATGAGAGTAAAAGTATATATAGAGCTGCGCCTAACCCTCTTTTAAGAAACAGGATTAAAGAACCTTTATCCGTAGGAGTGAAGGCGATTGATGGTTTTTTAACTCTTGGTAAAGGCCAAAGAATTGGAATAATGTCAGGAAGTGGCGTAGGGAAAAGTACTTTATTAGGAATGATCGCCAGAAACACGGAAGCAGATATAAACGTCATTGGGTTGATAGGAGAAAGAGGAAGAGAAGTTAAAGATTTTATTGAAAAAGATCTAGGGGAGGATGGACTAAAAAAATCTATTTTAATAGTTTCAACTTCAGATTCACCTGCTTTACTAAGAGTAAAAGCTCTTTACACAGCCACCACTATTTCAGAGTATTTTAGAGATTTAGGTTACAATGTTTTATTGATGGTAGATTCGATTACTAGATGGGCTATGGCACAGAGAGAAATAGGACTTTCCATTGGAGAACCACCAACCACCCGAGGATATACACCTAGCGTCTTTGCAAATATGCCGAAAATTTTAGAAAGAGCCGGGAACTCAGAAAAAGGAAGTATGACTGCAATCTATACAGTATTGGTTGAAGCCGATGATATGAACGATCCAATTGGTGACGCTGTAAGAAGTATAGTTGACGGTCATATTGTTCTTTCAAGAAGCCTCGCAGATTCTTCGCATTATCCCCCGATAGATATCCTTTCCAGTGTAAGTAGGTTGATGAAAGAAGTAGTAGATGAAAATCACCTTAAAGCAGCTATGTTTATTAAAGATATTTACGCTAGCTATGTCAACTCAAAGGATTTAATCGAAGTTGGTGCGTATAAGAAGGGGAGCAATAAAAAAGTAGATATAGCCTTGGAAGAAATAGAAAATATAAATAATTTTTTAATCCAGAGAATAGAAGAAAAAGCCCCATTTGAACAAACGTTGAAAAGGTTATTCGAAATATACCAAAAGTACAACTAGATTTAACTAAATAGCAGGAGGCAGAAAATATTGTTGAAAGCTGAATATGCCATCATCATCTATGTTATAATGATTGTTTTTTTCTTGCTTTTAATTCGAATGTTATCAAAAAGATATTTAAAACCTCCTAAATACAGGAAAGTTAAAGAAAGTATTTCAGCTTATTTGTACCTATTACCTTCTTTTGTAGTTCTGGGAATATTTGTTTTTTGGCCTATATTTTATTCCTTCTATCTGAGCTTTTTTAAGTGGGATTTTCAAAATCAAGATAATCCGATATTTATTGGGTTTCAAAATTATATAGAATTATTTAAATTAAATAGGCCTGTGAATATAACCTTCAACGAAGTATTTTTCAATACACTTCTAATATTCATGACCAATATTCTTATCATTCATTTAATCTTTGACCTAAAAAAGGTAAAGACTCCTAACCAAAAATATTTAGTTATTTCCATGAGTATATTGGGAATAATTTCTTTGTTAACTATTAATTCAATACAGTATCTGAATGTAATAAGCGCTTTAGTTCTTGTAGTTGTTTACACTATTTTGTTATCTTTGCGCTTTTTGGATCAAATGTCTAATAAGATTTTTCTCCGTATAATTTTGTTTATTGGATTATGGATAACCTTTTACTCATTAGGAGTACCGGAAATTATTAGGTTTTTGACTTTGGCAAAAGAACAGTCGTTGTTCATCAAGGCGATATGGAATACCACTTATTATGTTCTACTTTCCACACCTATAACCATTTTGTTTTCCTTGTTAATAGCCTTGTTATTGAATAGGAAATTATATGGCAAAACTGTTTTTAGAACAGTTTATTTTATTCCATTTGTTACTAGTGTCGTGGCAATTTCATTAGTATGGCAGTGGATATTCAATGACAATGGTTTATTAAACTATATTTTAACTCAAATTGGTTTCTCCAAAATTCCTTGGTTGAAGGATCAGAAGTTTACGATACCCACCGTCGCAATAATATCTATATGGAAAATGGTGGGATATTACGCGATAATCTTTTTGGCGGGTTTACAAAATATTGATAAAACTTACTATGAAGCAGCTGAAGTGGATGGAGCTACGCCCTTTCAAAAATTTCAGTTCATTACCTTACCTTTACTATCTCCAACAACTTTTTTTATAATCATAGTTGCAATGATTGGTGCATTTAAAGTCTTTGATGAGATTTTTATTCTGTATGTAGGTATACCTGGACCTTACAACAACAGTGGAATGACCATGGTTTACTACGTGTTTGATATGTTCTATGTTCAACAAAGGATGGGAAGAGCTAGTGCTGCTGCTTACGTGCTTTTTGGAATTATTCTATCGTTTACAATCCTTCAGATGAGAGGTAGCAGAAGAAGAATATATTACGATTCTTAAGGGAGGAAATTATACTTGAATTATTCAAAGTTTGTTAAAACCCTTTGGACTTTGATAGTTTACATACTGTTAGCTGGAAGCGCAATTGTTATGCTCTTGCCTTTTGCCTGGATGGTAATGACCTCTTTGAAAACAAGTAGTGAAATCAACTTGTGGCCTCCAACATGGACAACAAAAAATTTTCAGAATGAATGGGATTTAAATTTGAAATTAACTCCCTCAAAGCCTTCTCCAAGAACAGGCTTAGGTTTATCTGAATTTAGAATCTTATCAACCCAAGAGAGCTACAATCCATACAAATTGGTCTATGAAATAGATGGGGACTTCGTAAGTCGGGGAAGGGTCCAACTCTCTTTAAACAAAATCGATTACACTCACAAAACAAGTATCGAAGTTATGATGTCTGATATATACGATTATATTTCAAATATTGAATTAAGAGAAGATTTATCGAGCTTATTTGCTGTAGAAGATTATTCACTTGAAAACTTCGAAAGTATTTATTTTGGTCTTTTCTCCCAAGAGAACGGTTATTTTAAACAAACTACTACGATAAGAAGGACACAGCAAAGTATAAGCAAAGTTCAAAATTTTATAGATATAACCCTTGAAAGAAACATCAACCTTTTACCATATTTTAGAACGAATCCGAATATGACAGAAAGTCAAAAAGAAAATATTACAAGAAATAAAGAAATATTTTCTGATTATTTGGAAACAATAAAATCGAAAGTCAACGATTTGAATTCAAAACTATCTTCCTATCCAGCGGAGTTAAGAATAATTAGTGAATATGAGGTAGAACAAATAATTAATTTACTCGCTGATTTTTTATCTGAGATTCAAACTTTTGAAGATGGCATACTATCCAACACTAATACTTTGATCCAAAAAAATATTTACGAGCCTATTATGAAAGATATCAACACCTTAACTTTCTATATGTATTTTAAAGAAAAATATAGTGTGGAGCAAGATATTAAAGTTAAAGATGTGAACATAATATACGACGTTCCTACCAGAAAAACAAAGTATCAAAATATTATAAATGGAATACAGGATAGTGAATTTCCTGAGTCATTTAAACAAATTGTGATTTCATTGGCTAACGAAAGAGATATAGATAATTTGAATCAAGAAGTTGTTTCATATCTTGAGAACGCTTTCTTATATGATGTAAGAAATTCCTTAATAGAAGATCCTAGAAACCTTTCAAAATACACGCAAATCATCAGAACGTTATCAGTGAACCAGGCTACTCTTGAGCAAGCCCAGAAACTACTCCCTAATTCCGACTATAATTTTTTAATAGAACACGTTCAAGGAAAAGAAGAAGAGTTCTCTAGGATATTGGAAAAAAGAAAAGAATATGATAGAATATTAACAGAATTCAATAAGTTTTTTCTTGATACGATCTCCATAGTAAATATTGTTAACGCACCGTCCTTTGTTGATATGATTTTGTACAAAAACAATTCAAATATTGAAATATACACAGTAAACGTACCATCAATTTGGTTGGTTGATGATGTGCCATCTGGAAAAGTTGAATATTCTTTTAATCAGGTATTAGGGAATATATTTCAAAATTATGTGGATGCATGGAATGCTGCCCCGTTTTCTCGATACTATATAAATACTATTTTCGTTGCTCTAGTAACTACGATTTTAGAAATAATATTCGCCTCGATGGCTGCATTTGCATTTTCGAAACTTAATTTTTGGGGAAAGGACTTTATTTTTATAACTTTTTTAGCCACTATGATGATACCTGGAGAGGTCCTATTAGTACCAAATTATATAACTATTAGTAGATTTTCTTGGATAGACAGTTATTATGCTTTGATCATCCCGTGGGTGATTAGTGTTTTTGCCATATTTTTGATCAGACAACAGTTTATGACTGTCCCAAACGAGTTATGGGACGCTGCTAAGATAGACGGATCTTCAAGTTGGAGATTCTTATGGACGGTTATGGTCCCACTTAGTAAACCTGCAATTTTAACAGGTGCGCTGTTAAAATTTGTAGGAAGCTGGAACGCCTTTTTATGGGTTTTGATCGTGACCAAAAGTCCTGAAATGAGAACACTTTCAGTGGGACTGCAAAATTTTAGAACTGATGCGGGAGAGATCTATAATCTTTTAATGGCAGCATCTACCTTTACTATGATTCCTATAGTAATTTTGTTTATATTTTTGCAAAGATATTTCATAGAAGGTATCGCAAGAACTGGATTGAAAGGTTAAATATCAGATTCAACTTAGGAAGTGAGTATAATTCCATTTATTGAATTAGATAGAAGCAAAAGTAAGAAAAGACAATTGCGTGATCATAAAAAACTAAATATTTCTTTTATTTTGCGACTTTTATTTTTAAGCGCCATAATATTCATGTTGGGATTCGTCTCTTTTCAAATATATAGGCAAATAGATTTGTATTACAATTTAAAAGAACAGTACAATGAAATCGAAAAAAGAAAAAAAGAACTGAATGATGAAATCCTGAAGAGAAACCAAGTCCTATTGGACTTAAAAAATCGATTAGCTGACGAAGGAGTTATAATAAATGGTGAAGAATTCCAGCAAATGGATCTTTACAACTTCCCATAAGCCAAATAAAAATCAAATAGAAAAAGCACTGCAACTAGCCAACAAATACGGTGGTGTTTACCTAGAAAGAAATAAGCTCCAGATGAACAAAGAAAACTTTTATTTTGTAATAGATAAGAAACTATCGCTAAGCTTTCAATGGGAGGATGGAAAATTATTTTTCCATCCGTCTGTTTCCAAAATAAGATTAAACAATTATTTAAAGAACGGAATTGATTATTTAATAAACGCTGTGTCCCCACAAAAAAGCGATATTATACTTGATTTAACTCTCGGACTTGGAAGTGATGCTTTACTATTGTCTCATTTTTGTAAAGAAGTAGTAGGTTTAGAGGCTTCTTTTCCTATATATGCGGTTGTTGTAGAAAATATAACAAACTACGATTATAAAGAAAACTGGATGAAAGAAGCTTCAAAAAAGATTGAAGTTATCAATTCTGATTTTAAAAATTTTTTAAACGAGCAAAAAGAAGAAAGTTATGACGTTGTTTATTGTGATCCTATGTTCGAGAATCCTCAGTACAAATCAAGCTCTATCAATCCTTTGAGGAAATTTGCTCGATATGACAAAATTACAAAAGTAGATTTAGAAAAGATGGTCAAAATAGCTAAGAAAAAAGTAGTAATCAAAGCACGTTCTAATGACAGTGTATGGGATTTGTACAACTTCGATAAAAAAAATGGAAGTAAAAAAAGCGGAGTATTTTTCGGAGTGATTGAAAAGTGAACAAAGTTTTAGTTATAGCGGGTCCTACAGCTGTTGGAAAAACAGAGATATCCGTTGAAATAGCCAAGAGAATTAATGGCGAAATAATTTGTATGGACTCTAGGCAAATTTATAGTCATCTAATAATCGGTACCGCTGTGCCTGATGAAGAAACAAAAAAAATGGTCCCACATCACTTATTTAGTTCAATAGATCCACGTATACATTTTACAGCTTTTGATTATAAAAAAATAGCAGAGAAACAGATTAGTGAAGTTCTAAAAAGAGGTAATACACCAATTTTAGTCGGAGGAACAGGCCTATACCTTGATGCTTTGAGGAAAGGGTTTTTAAATGTAAAATCTGACTATGGTTTAAGGACTTATTTAAGAAAATTAGAAAAAAATAATCCTGGCGTGTTGAGAAAAATATTGGTAGATTTGGATCCACAAAGAGCTCTAAAAATTCATCCAAACGATTTAAAAAGAATCATTAGAGCCATTGAGATTTACATTATAACCGGTATTAAAATGGGGGATATTGTAAAAGAAAATAGGCAAAGTAACAATTCTTTTGATTATCATATAATCATACTAGATAGGGAAAGGCAAGAATTACATGAAAGGATAAATAAAAGAGTCCACCAAATGATAGATGAAGGCCTGATAGATGAGGTACGAAATCTCTTGTCTTTAGGATATTCTACCACTCTTAACGCTTTAAACACCATAGGTTATAAAGAAGTGATACACTATCTATATGCGAAAATCGATTTTAATGAAATGATTCATCAAATAAAAGTGAACACTCGTAACTATGCCAGAAGGCAGATTATATACTTTCGTAAGATTGAATCTGCAAAATGGATTAATTTGAGCCAAACAACTCAAGAAGATGTAGTAGATCAAATATTATGTGAATTTATTTAAATTTTTCTTATACGAGGGGTGATAACATGGCAGAAAAATTTAATTTGCAAGACCGATTCTTGAACATTCTGAGGATTAACAAGATAGAAGTAAAACTTTATTTAGAAGGGGGATTTCAAACAAGCGGAGTGGTGAGATCTTTTGATGATTATACGGTTTTATTGGAAAAAAATGGCGAACAATCCTTGGTTTATAAACATGCCATAAAAATGATGGCACCTTCAAAATATATTAAACTTTTTCAGGAACAGCCGTCTAAAGATGAGTAGAAAAAGCAAAAGCAAACACTACCCCCCGAAACAAGGGGTAGTTTTCTAGTATTTTTTACACAATAACGTCAAAAGAACTTTGGAGGGAATTAATTTGAAAAAAACTTTACTGATATTTTTGTATATCCTAGTATTTTCTATTTTTGTTATTTCTCAACTATTTCAGCCACCTATAAAAAACTCATACATAACAGCTTCTTTTGGGGAATACAGAGATACTGGAATGGATCCACATTTTCATACAGGGATAGACTTTTCTACTTTTAGCAGAAAGGGAGAACCTGTTTATCCAGCAGCTGAAGGTTCTCTTTATAAGATTTGGTTAAACGATCCTCTTTACGGCAATGCAATATTTTTATACCATGAAGACTCTGATTTAATTAGTGGATATGCCCATTTAAGTGTTTTCTCCGATAAAATATCTAATTATTCTCAATTAGTTCAAAACGAATTTGGGAATCAACGGATCGAAATTATTTTTCCCAAAGGCGGAATCCCAATAAAGCTAAATGAGGTTATAGCTTATTCAGGTGATACGGGGGAAGCTATAGCCCCTCACTTGCATTTTGAGGTTTTAAAGCAATCTGGAGAGGAATTCATCATTTATGATCCACTTGAATTTTTGGAATATCAAGAATCAAGAAATAAATCTTTGGAATTAATGAGAATCAGATCCAATAACAAATATTTTGAAGTTACAGAAAATGGAGAAACCGTTGTAGAATACACAGGTAACTTTCCCCGGATAGACATTAGAGTACGTGAAAAATTAGGGAACAACTCCACTATTCTTCCTAAAAAAGTTTCTATGTATATCAATGGGGTTTTAACCTATAAATTGGATTTTAGCATAATCAAGGAATCCGAAATATACAAAGCTGGCTTTGTATTTGGATATGATTCAACATCTTCCATATATTGGCTGAAAATGTACTCTGATAACTATTTATCTTCGATAGTTATCAATGACTTTTCAGCATTTTCTAATGAAACTTCAACGACTTTAAATTTAAATGGAGAGATCGTTTTAGAGGACATATGGGGTAATGAAAAAGTTTATAAATTGAAATTCATAAAACCATAAGAAATGTTAATTTTATTTTTAAACATTAACAATCTATGATTTTTCTTCATTTGTAGAATTTGATTTTTTTGGTATAATTTACCTCGTGGAATTCTAAAGATAACCTGAAATCTCGTGAAAAATTCGAAGAAAGCAAGGAGGCTACAATGTGAAAAAAATGCTCTTTACCAGTGAAAGTGTAACGGAAGGTCATCCTGACAAAATCTGTGATCAAATTTCTGATACTATACTTGATGCTATCCTGGAAAAAGAACCCGAAGAAAATAAGATAAATGCTCGATGTGCTGTGGAAACTTTAGTAACAAGAGGGTTAGTGATAGTAACAGGTGAAGTTAGAACCTCAGCATATATAGATGTCCCAACACTTGTCAGGAATACTATTCTAGATATAGGTTATAACAGAGCTAAATTTGGGTTTGATGGTGAAACCTGTGCAGTAATTACTTCTATTGAAGAACAATCAGCTGATATAGCTTTAGGTGTTGACAGGTCGTTAGAAGTTAAATCAAAACAAGAAGAAGAAGATCCTTTTGAAAAAATAGGGGCCGGCGATCAGGGCATTATGTTTGGATATGCCACAAATGAAACGGATGCTTATATGCCGTTACCTATTCTTTTAGCTCACAGACTTGCAAAAAGATTGGCAGATGTTCGAAAATCCGATACATTGGATTTTTTGAGGCCAGACGGTAAAACTCAAGTAACAGTAGAATACGACGAAAATAATAAACCTGTGGGTATAGAGACTATACTTATCTCCACTCAACATTCACCTGATATAAAAAGGCAGGAGTTAGAAGAAGCAATAAAAGAGCATGTAATAATTCCAGTCATACCTGAAAATCTCTTTACAAAAAACACAAAAATTCTTATCAATCCTACAGGAAGGTTTGTGATTGGCGGGCCTCAAGCAGATACAGGGCTCACTGGAAGGAAGATAATTGTTGATACATATGGCGGTTGGGCTCCACATGGTGGGGGAGCTTTTTCAGGAAAGGATCCCACCAAAGTTGATAGATCCGCTACTTATATGGCAAGATATGTAGCTAAAAATTTAGTAGCAAGTGGTGCTGCAGATGAAGTTTTAATTCAACTTTCTTACGCAATTGGCGTTGCAGAACCTGTTTCAATAAATATTGACACGAAAGGTACCGCGAAGGTCGAAGAAGAAAAAATTTATAAAGTAGTCAAAGAGATATTTGATTTTAGGCCTGCGGCAATAATTAACAACTTAGATCTATTACAACCTATTTACAAAAAAACTGCCGCTTATGGGCATTTTGGAAGAAAAGATGTAGAATTTCCATGGGAAAGATTGGATAAAGTTAAGGAATTGAAAGCAGCATTAGGATTGTAATTCAGTTGAAAAGCGAAGTAGAGAAATACTAACTTTTTTATCCTGAAGACAGTTGCAGGGTAAAAGGACACACAGACCTTTAGTCCTTACGGGTGCGGACGGAGTGGGGTGAAGCCCTTCCTCTCCCTCTCGGCGGGCTAGGGAAAATGAATGAGCGCTAATACAAAGCTTTAGAATTTCTAAAAACAATAAAAAAACAAAAGTTGAGGAGGTATTTTAAAAATTGCCAAATAAAAAATCAGCAGAAAAAAGGGTTAGACAATCAGAAAAAAGAAGGCAAAAAAATCGTGGATATCAAAAGAGAATCAAGGAAATTTCTAAGGAAATAGACAAGAAGATTCAAGAAAATGCTGAAAGGGAAGAATTGATGCAGCTATTAAGTAAGTCTTTTAAAATTATTGACACCGCAAAATCACATGGCGCTGTGCATAAAAATTATGCTGCAAGGAAAAAATCCAAACTACATCTAAAGATAAAAAAATATTTGGGCGAAATGGCACCAGAGAGTTCCTCGGTAAATGAGTAATTGATCGATTATAACCCCCTTTTTTGGAGGTAATAAAGTTTTGAATTCTTATTCTTATTTACAAATGTATCAAATAAATACAAAGGACGTAAAAAGTTATCCTATCGAATGGAATAAAATTTTTGGAAACAGCAATAAGTCAATAGTTGAAATTGGATTTGGTGGTGGGGAATTTTTAGTAAATTTAGCTAAAGAGAATAATAATTATAATTATGTTGGCATAGAGACATCTCTAACTTCTTGTCACAAAATAAAAAAGAAGATTTTTCTAAATAATTTAAATAACATACAAATAATCTTGGAAGATGCAAAATTTGCCGTCCGAGAATTTTTTTCTGATAACTCGATTAGTAAAGTAATAGTTAACTTCCCATGCCCATGGCCAAAAAGCAAGCATGCAAAAAACCGTCTTTTTGACGAAAAATTTTTAGATACATTATCGTCGGTATTAGAAGTAGATGGTGAAGTGATTTTAACAACCGACGTTTGGACATATGCTTCTGAGGTTAAAGAAAAATTTTTAAGCAACGGATGTTTTGAAGTAAAAAATATATCCGAAATTCAACAATTACCATTCAAAACGAGATACGAAAAAAAGTGGGAAAATGAAGGAAGGAAAAAGTATTTATTAATCGCACAAAAAAGATGCAAAAAAGAGATAAAAAGATTGTTAGAAGGGGAAATTAATTTGCCTCATCAAAAAATCCAGAAAATGAATTTTGATAAATTACAATCTTTGGTTGGATTTAAAAAATCCTCTAAAAACAAAACTTTAGTTATAAAAGATATATATGCTAAATTAGATGGTTCAGAATATTTAGTGAAGGTTTTTTCCGAAGACGATAGGTATATTCAAAGTTACTTTGTTGATGTCATCAAAATAAAAGATGGTTGGTTAGTAAAATTAGACGATATAGCAAAAGCTTATCGAACCCCTTCAGTCAAAGAGGCGGTAAATATAATTGCCAAGGAGCTAGAAAATTAATGCCTCATATAACGATTTTGGGTGCTGGTAGTTGGGGAACCGCTATAGCGAAACATTTGGTTGGTAACCATCAAAAAGTAACAATTTGGGATAGAGACAAAAAGCTTTTACGAGAAATAAAAAAAGGAAAAAATCCTCGATATTTATCTACCCTAAAACTCCCTGCCAAAGAGATTAATGTTGAATGGGATATAAATGAAAGTTTAAAAAATGCACAAATTGTAATTATAGCTATTCCTGTTCAACATATATCAGAGGTATTGAGCAAAATTCACAAAGACTCTCTTACGAACAAAGATGTTGTTTTTGTCAACCTATCAAAAGGAATGGAAATTAAGAAGCAAAAAATACCCAGTAGAATTTTTGAGGAATATCTGTCAGGGTATAACTATTGTACACTAAGTGGTCCCAGTCATGCAGAAGAAGTAGCGGAAATGGTACCTACGTCAGTTGTAGTTGCAGGTAGAGACAATAAGGTCAACAAATATATACAGGAAATTTTTAGCAATGAAACTTTTAGAGTATATACCAACAATGATTTAATAGGAGTAGAAATCAGTGGTGCAATAAAAAACATATATGCAATAGGTGCAGGTATAATAGATGGATTTGGAAAATGGGATAACACAAAAGCGGCTTTAATCACACGTTCATTGGTTGAAATTATTAGGTATGGAACATATTATGGAGGAAATAAAGAAACGTTCATGGGATTGGCGGGGATTGGAGATCTTGTTGTAACATGTACTAGCTCACATAGCAGAAATAGGTACGTTGGAGAAATGCTTTCAAAAGGTATGAGTTTGAAAACAATTTTGGAACAGATGGTTATGGTTGCAGAAGGGGTCTACACGGCTAAAGCTGTGTATAACGACGCAAAAGAAAAAGAAATTGAAATGCCTATCGCTGCCAAAATTTATCAAGTACTATATGAAGGTTTAGAACCAAAAACAGCTATTTATGAATTAATGACAAGGGATTTGAAATCAGAATTTTTTAATTGAAAGACAGTGTGATATAATTAAACAAGAAAGTCAAATTTTAAGGAGGCATTCGAATGCAAGTTTCTTTAGACCAGCTTTTACAAGCATTGATGGTACGTTTGGAAAGTTTAGAAATTTCTATAGAAGATTTAAAATTTAGAACAAATGTGGCTTTAAGGTTAATCAAGAAAAACGACTTGGTGGATGAGGACAAGGTGAAAGAATCTGTAAAGGAAGAATTAAATGCTTTAAATGAACTAAGTGAAGATAAGATGGATTTAAGCGATGAAAGAATAGAAGAAATCTCAAAAGGAATAATACAATGGATTGATAATGACTTAGATAGTCTAAAGAAAAGAATGGCAGATTACCAGGAAAAAATGAAACAGTTACTTGAGCAAGAAGAAGCGGCAGGTAACATTAGTATTGCACCCCCAGAACTGTTGAACCAATTAGAAAGAACGGGCATTGGAAAGAATCAAAAAGAAAAAGGCAAAAATAGTGGAAATATAATCATCCCTTAAAGTTAGATTTTGTAAAACAAAGGCCGGTATCAACTTACCGGCTTTTGTTTTTATACACCCGTTTTGAAGGGCAGACTTCATTCAAAAAACATTCCATGCACTTTGGAGAAATTGACTTACAAATCTTCTGACCAAAATTCACCATTGAACCATTCAGAGGCCCCCATAATTCAGATGGTATAATTTTTCTCAATTGGACTTCAGTCTCTTCAGGTGTTTTTGTTTTTACCCATCCGAGTCTATTGGAAATTCTATGAACGTGTGTATCAACCGCAAGTGCTTCTTTACCAAAAGAAACATACAGAACTATATTGGCTGTTTTTCTCCCCACCCCTGGAAGCTTAATCAACTCTTCTAATTCATCAGGCACTTTTCCGTTATATTTTTCAATTAAAATTTTAGAAATATTAATAATTCTTTCGGATTTTTGTTTGTACATACCTGCAGGTTTGATCAGATCATATAGATCCTGAGGTTTCAATTTAGAAATCTCAAAAACATTTTTGTAGCGAGAAAAAAGTGATTTAAAAGCTTTTTCAGTATTTTCATCCTTTGTTCTTTGGGAAAGCACCGTTTCAATTAGAACCTTATAAGGATTGGTTTCAGAATTAATGCGTGGAAACATATGTATGATCTTTTCTGCTTCATTTTTTATATTTCTCTTCATATTTTCTCCTCATATCCTAAAGTTTTTGGAAACTTTTTAATAAATTTAAGGGCTCACCCTCTTTGGTGATTTCCCAAACACAGAATTTAATACTTAATGTTTTTTGTTTTTGGTGTTTATGGGGTTTACCCTTTTGCAGCCTTGAGAAAAAACTTTTTGCTGATCTGTGCAAAATGGTCTTTTTCTTAATGCTTTTGAATAACTTTCCTAATCTCATTTACTTTGCTTTTGTCGTTTTACGCAAAAAGCTTTTTAATAATGCTTTAGAAGTAATATCCTCATTCTCATTTGCGAAGCAAATGCGTTCGGGGATCTTAAGGGGTTTACCCCTTAACGCTTAATTATAGCACCAAAATATTAAAATGAATAAAGGGTGAAAATATGAAAAAAATTGTGGTAAAATATAATGAATTAGTTTAATGCTATGGCTAACCGAATACT